>DAIRFU010000897.1:0-2342 GCA_036794935.1 Kofleriaceae bacterium
ACGACGGCGCGACTTCGGTCGACGACAGCGGCAGCGAGAGCGGCAGCGCGAGCGTGAGCGAGAGCGGCAGCGTGACCGTGAGCGACAGCGGCAGCGTGAGCGAGAGCGGCAGCGAAAGCGCGAGCGTGAGCGACAGCGGCAGCGAAGCGTCGACGAGCGCGAGCGAGTCGAGCACGGGCGCCACCGACACGGGCACGGAGTCCGTCGACAGCGGCTCCACCGGCGACGCCGACTGCTTCGGCGACGGCAGCATGCCGGCCTGCGACGTGAAGGAACAATCGGAGTGCGAAGCCGCCGAGCTCTGCCTGTGGTCGCAGCCGGGCTACTGCTCGGCGAACTGCACGATCATCGAAGATGCCGCGACGTGCTGCGAACAATTCGAGTGCGCCTGGATGGGCGACGCCTGCGACTACAACGCCATATGATAGTGCCGCCGCGGCCCGGTCGGGCCGCACGACACCGCCGACGAGACGGCCTCTCCGGAGCTGGCGCCCATGCCCTGTAGCCCCGCAGGATGGCTCCGAGCGTGAGCGCCTGGCTTCCTCGCGCGTGCGGCGCCACGTCACCACTCGGCTTCAGCTCCAGGGCGATTGCATCTAATTTGCATGGGACGCGAGCACTTTCATGAGGAAGTCCTCGTTCCAACCTGCTTCGAGGCGGCGATTCTTGATGCCGACCTTGGAGCCCTTCACGCTGCGTAACAGATTGAGTGCGACGTGACGGACGACGGCGAGGTTCTCCGCAGCGTTCTCGGCTCGGAGTCGCGACTCGTCCTCTCGGAACGCGACATCGAGTGTCCAGTGGACCCTGAGCGATCCCCTCATTCTGTAAGTACGCGAGATGATTTCGTTTGCTGATGGGAATTTCTCGAAGGTGTCCGCGCTTGAAGCGGGCATGAAGCGGAAGCAGTCTCGTCTCATCGCGATGCTGACCACGGGCGAGCCGGGCTCGAAGCAGCGGGCCAAGAAGAGTGCGGTGCGGAAGCGATCGAAGGTGTCGCCCGAGCATGTGCACAAGCTGGTGGGTTCGTTGGTCGGCGACCACATGCACGCGAAGCGGGTGTTGTCGCTCTCGAGCGGTGTGGTCGGAGCGATGCACGCGGCGGCGTTGGGCGTTCACGCGATCGGACTCGGACTTGCGGAGGTCGTCGGCCTCGAGAAGAAGCACGCCGTGAAGCAGATCGATCGTCTGCTGAGCAACCGTCGGATCGTGATCTGGAACGAGTTCGCGTATTGGGTGCCGTTCGTACTCGGCGCTCGCGAGGAAGCTCTGGTCGCGCTCGACTGGACCGAGTTCGACGCCGATGATCAGATGACGTTGTGCATGAGCCTGGTGACCAGTCACGGCCGTGCGACGCCGCTCATGTGGATGACGGTGAAAAAGTCCGAGCTCGCCGAGCAGCGCAACGCCCACGAGGACAAGCTGCTCGAGCGTCTCGCCGAGGTCGCGCCTCCGGAGGTGGAGATCACGATCCTCGCCGACCGAGGCTTCGGCGATCAGGCACGCTACGAGCACATCGAGTCGCTCGGGTTCAAGTTCATCATCCGCTTCCGCGAGTGCATCCACATCACGGAGCAGGGTGGCGAACCGCGGCCGGCGAGCGAGTTCGTCCCGGAGAACGGTCGGCCGAAGCTGCTGAAGCACGTCGAGGTCACGCACCGACGCACGCCCTTGCCTGCGGTGGTCGTGGTGAAGGCGCGCAAGATGAAGGACGCGTGGTGCCTCGCGACGAATCGCAGCGACATGACCGCAGCCAAGATTGTCGCCGCCTACGGTCGACGATTCACGATCGAGGAGACGTTTCGCGACACCAAAGACCTTCGCTTCGGCTTCGGGATGTCGGCGTCTCGCATTTCGATCCCAGAGCGCCGCGACAGGCTGTTCTTCATCTCTGCGATCGCGGTCGTCCTGCTGACGTTGCTCGGTGGCGCCGGCGAGGCGCTCGGCATCGACCGCTACCTCAAGGTGAACACGTCGAAGAAGCGGCAGCACTCGCTCCTGCGCCAGGGCTCCGAGTGGTACGCGATGATCCCCATGATGGAATCCTCGCGACTTCGGAAGCTCATGTCCAAGTTCGGTGAGATGATCGAGGCTCACGCGCTTTGCCGGAGGGTCGTCGGTGTTGTTTGAGGGGATGGCTCAGGTAGTAGACCGCTTCTGCCGGTCCGTTGAGCGCGGTAAGCTCCCAGGTGCGACCGTACCCAACGAAGCCGTAGCGCCCGTCGACGTGGATGATCACCTTCACGTTCGGTACGCGGTACTCCACCCTGCCGAACTTGAGGAGATGGAACGTGAGAAGTCCGGCGTAGCAGGCGACGCCGATCCCAGCCCCCGCCGCGATC
>DAIRFU010000306.1:0-8421 GCA_036794935.1 Kofleriaceae bacterium
GGTGGCGGCGATCGAAGACGCGCTGCGCGACGCGCCGACCTTGCATCGGTTCGACAAGGTCGCATTCTCCGCGGCTGATACCCCGGAGCTCGCGCAGCTCGCACCCAAGCTCGGCCGCGCTCAGTGGATCGTCGCCGGCATGGAGGCGCACGTGTGCGTCTACCAGAGCGCGCGCGGCCTGGTGTCGCGCGGCTACGAGGTCCACGTGTGCGCCGACGCGATCGCGAGCCGTACGAAGGCGAACTTCAAGGTAGCCCGCGAGCTCATCCCGGGGGCCGGTGCGCACGTGACGTCGACCGAGGTCGTCGTGTTCGACCTGCTCGGCACCGCGGCGGACGTCGAGTTCAAGGCGCTGTCGAGGCTCATCAAGTAATGGCGGGCTCCACCGGAGAGGTCGTCAAGGCGCTGGCCGTCAACGCGGTGATCGCGGCGTCCAAGGGCGTCGCCGCCGTCATCACCGGCTCGGGCGCGATGCTCGCGGAGACGCTGCACTCGTTCGCGGACTGCGGCAACCAGCTGCTGCTCCTCGTCGGTATCAAGCAGAGCAGCAGGGCGGCGAGCGAGAAGCACCCGCTCGGCTACGGCCGCGCGATGTACTTCTACTCGTTCGTCGTCGCGATGCTGCTGTTCTCGGGCGGTGGCCTGTTCTCGATCTACGAGGGCGTGCACAAGCTCGAGCACCCCGAGCCGGTCGGCGACATCACGATCGCGCTCGTCATCCTCGGCATCTCGATCGCGCTCGAGGGCTGGTCGACGCTCGGCAACGTCAAGGTCCTGAACCAGCGCCGCGGCAGCACGCCGTTCCTCACGTACCTGAAGGACACCAAGGACTCCGATCTGGTCGTCGTGTTCGGCGAGAACAGCGCGGCCGTGCTCGGCCTGGTGTTCGCGTGCGCCGCGCTGATCATGGCCAAGCACACCAACGACGGCCGCTGGGACGCGATCGGCTCGCTCGCGATCGGCGCCGTGCTCGTCGGGGTCGCGATCTTCCTCGCGAAGGAGATCCAGAGCCTGCTCGTCGGCGAGTCGGCCGATCCGAAGCTGCACCGGACCGTCGAGCAGCTCGCCCTCGACGATCCGAACGTCGAGCGCGTGCTGCGATTGCTCACCGTGCAGCAGGGCCCGGGCGAGATCGTCGTCGCCATGAAGCTGAAGTTTCGCGACGGGCTCGAGACCAACCAGCTCGTCGACGCGATCAACGCGTTCGAGAGGCAGCTCAAGCAGCGCGTGCCCGAGGTGCGCTGGAGCTTCATCGAGCCCGATCACGCGGACTGAACGCGCGGCAGCAACGCACACCACGGTCGGGCGAATGCGCCCGGCTGTGCGCCTGACGGCGCTTCGCGCGGGGTTCACGGGAGTGAGCATTCTTCGACGGGGAGATCGTCGTTAAACAGTGCGTCATTTCGGGAGAGATCCAGTAGATTCCTCCATGGTGTCGACCGCCATTGTTTCCAGGTCCCAGGATGTCCACGAGCTCGGTGACGTGCCGGAGTTGGGCGTCGTACCCGGCAGGATGCTCGCCCAGGTCATTCGCGCCGAGCGCTTCGGCGAGCCGCGCGACGCGTTCAAGCAAGAGGCCCTGCCGGTGCCCGAGCTTGGCCCGCGCGACGTGCTCGTCTACGTGATGGCCGCCGGCGTCAACTACAACAACGTGTGGGCCGCGATGGGCATCCCCATCGACGTCATCAAGACCCGCATGAAGAAGGGCGAGAAAGAGGACTTCCACATCGGCGGCTCCGACGCGAGCGGCGTGGTGTGGGCCGTCGGCAAGGACGTCAAGAACGTCAAGGTCGGCGACGACGTGGTCGTCCACTGCGGCATGTGGAAGCCCGACGATCCGTGGGTCGTCGCGGGCAAGGACCCCATGCTCGCGCCGTCGCAGATCATCTGGGGCTACGAGACCAACTGGGGCAGCTTCGCGCAGTTCACGAAGGTGCAGGACCACCAGTGCGTGCCCAAGCCGGCGCGGCTGACGTGGGAAGAGGCCGCGGCGTACATGCTGGTCGGCGCGACCGCGTACCGGATGCTGCACGGCTGGTCGCCGAACGTCGTCGGTCCGGACGAGCCCGTCCTCATCTGGGGCGGCGCCGGTGGCCTCGGCTCGATGGCGCTCCAGATCGCGCGCGCCGCGGGCGCCCGGCCGGTGGCGGTCGTGTCGGGCGACAGCAAGAACGAGTTCTGCAAGAAGCTCGGCGCGGTCGGCGTGATCGATCGCCGCAAGTTCGATCACTGGGGCAAGCTGCCGCGCTGGTCGGATGACATCGAGTACGCGCAGTGGCTCAAGGGCGCGCGCGCATTCGGCGCCGCGTTCTGGCAAGCGCTCGGCGAGAAGAAGAACCCGACGATCGTGTTCGAGCATCCGGGCGAGACCACGCTGCCGACGTCGTGCTTCATGTGCGAGACCGGCGGCATGGTCGTGATCTGCGCCGGCACGACCGGCTACAACGCGACGCTCGATCTTCGCTATCACTGGATGCGCCAGAAGCGTCCCCAAGGCTCGCACTTCGCGAACGACGACCAGGCGATCGGCATCAACAAGCTCGTCGACGAAGGCAAGGTCGACCCGTGCCTGTCGCGCGTGTTCCGCTTCGACGAGACGGGCGAGTGCCATCAGCTGATGCGCGACAACAAGCACCCGTCGGGCAACATGGCCATCCTCGTCAACGCGCCGCGGCCCGGGCTGCGCACGCTCGACGAGGTGCGGAGCGCGAAGCGATGACCGCGCGTCCGTTCAAGGTGCTCGGTGTCCAGCAGATCGCGATCGGCGGTCCGAGCAAGTCCGCGCTGCGCCACCTGTGGATCGACCTGTTCGGGCTCGCGCCGAAGGGCACGTTCAGGAGCGAGCGCGAGAACGTCGACGAGGACATCCTCGAGCTCGCCGGCGTCGAGATCGATCTGATGCAGCCGATCGATCCCGAGAAGAAGCCGAAGGTCCACGAGCCGCGGCTGAACCACCTCGGCCTGTGGGTCGACGACCTCGCCGCGGCGGTGACCTGGCTCGAGGGGCAGGGCGTCACGTTCACGCCGGGCGGTATCCGCAAGGGCGCCGCCGGTCACGACGTCTGCTTCATCCACCCGAAGTCCGCCGAGGGCGTGCTGATCGAGCTCGTGCAGGCGCCGCCGCAGTTCGAAGGCCTGTAGCCAGCGGCGTCAGTCCTGCGACTGGTTCTCGCGCTCGGTCGCCTCGCCGCGCGCATCGCCGTGGAGCGCGTCGCTGAGGTCCGCGGTCGTCTTGCGCAGGCGCTGGCCGAGCACCTGGACGAACGCCCACAGCATCTTCACCGCGCTGCCGGGCTCGCGCTTGATCATGTCGTAGAAGTCCTTGCGGTGGAGCACGACGAGGCGGGTGCCGTCGGCGGCGGCGACCGCGGTGAGCGAGCGCGTCGACCGCTCGACCAGCGCCATCTCGCCGAAGTGCTGGCCGCGGCCGAGCTCGGCGACGACCTTGTCGGCCATCATCAGGCGCACGGTGCCGGCGGTGACGACGTACATCGTCTCGCCCGGCTGGCCAGCCTCGAAGATGTTCTGCGCGCCGGCGAGCTCGATGACCTCGGCGATCGCGGCGACCCGCACCAGCTCCTTGTAGGAGAGATACCGGAACATCTGCATGCCCTTGAGGACCTCGAGCTTGAGCGAGATCTCGGTCGCGTGGGGCGTCGCGGCCTCGCCGCTCGTCTCGCTGATGCGGATGACGACGGCGGTGATGTTGTCGTGGCCGCCGCCCTTGTTCGCGACATCGACGAGCTTCTTGGGGACCTCCTTGACGTCACCGTCGGCGAGCTGCGTGGGCAGCTCTGCCTCGTCGATGTACGCGTACATGCCGTCGGAGCAGATCAGGAAGCGATCGCCGGGCAGGATGTCGAAGTCGAACGTGTCGACCTCGACCGAGCTGTAGACGCCGACGGCACGCGTGACCGCGTTCTTGTACTGCTTGTACGGCGAGCTCTCGATCTGCTCGCGGTTGAGCTTGCCGCGGCGGACCAGCTCGTTCATCAGCGAGTGATCCTCGGTGAGCACGTGGCACTGGTGCTGGCGCGCGAGGTAGACGCGGCTGTCGCCGACGTGCGCGATGAAGCCGCGCAGCTGCTCGCCGGCGCCCGCGATCAGCAGCACCGTCGCGGTCGTGCCCATGCCGCGCTTGTCGGGCTCGGCCTGGGCGCGCTGGTGGACCGCGCCGCACGCCGCCTGCACCGCGTGCTCGAGCACCTGCAGGATCTCGTACGTCTGCACGCCGGGATGGTCGACGCGGTACCGATCGATGAGATCGCGGTTGTTGTTGATGGCGTCGCGGATCTCGTGGACCGCGATCGACGAGGCGACCTCGCCGGCCGCGTGGCCGCCCATGCCGTCCGCGACGAGGAACAGCCGCAGCTTCTTGTCGATGAGGAAGTTGTCCTCGTTGTGGTTTCGCTGGCGACCTACGTCGGTCGCGGCCGCGAAGGAAACCTCCATCTCTTCCCGCGTAACATGCCGTTACGACACGGTCAACGCGCGCGGTCGCCCCGCGTCCAGGCCGGTGCGGCCTCGCCGAGCAGCCCGGGAGCGAGCTCGGCCTCGACGAGCAGCTGGAGCGTCGTGTGGTCCGTGATCGGTCCGTAGATGCGACCGCCGACCACCGTGCTCGGAGTAACTCGGACTCCGGCCCGGCGGGCACCCTCGATCCAGCCCACCGAGGTCCCGGCGAGCTGGGCCCGGCAGGTCGCGAACGCCCGCCGGTCGACCCGCAGCTTGCCGGCGACCCGGTCGAGCACGCGGGTAGGGGCAATGCGGCGGCGATAGGTCTCGGCGAGCACCGCCTCGACCCAGCGCCAGCCGGCGGAGGCCGGGTTGCCGAACGTCTGGTCCTGATCCTCGAGCGTGATGCCGACCTTCTCGGCGCACAGCGCCGCGTCCGCGAGCAGGGCGAGCTCGGCGGCGTCCTCGCGGGTCAGGTCGAAGAACGGCGCCCACACGACGCGCACCGAATCGGGGTACCAGTCGCGGATGTTGCGCGCCGCGCGCATGGGATGCAGGCAGTTCGAGCTGGTCGGGTTACACAGGACGACGATCGTCGTCGCCGCGTGGCCCGGCCCATAGGACGGCATGCCGTGGAGATCGAGCGGTGGGGTTGCGAGCACGGGCTCGCCCGGATCGTCCCCGAGATCCTCGTCGGTCGGGCCGGCGCGTACGCTGATCTCGCGCGGCGGCTCGGCGAGCTCGTCGAGTGCCTCGGCGAGGGTGCCGCGGTCCGCGCCGCGATCGAGCAGGTCCTCGGCGAGGTCCTTCGCGCGCTCGTACTCCTTCTCGAGGTCGGCCATGCCGAGTGCAGAGAGATGCGTCAACGGCGCTCGCCCGTTGAACAGCGCGCTCGGCAGCGCGGGCTGGCCGGGCAGGCGCTGCTTGCGGCGCCGCTCGTTGGCATCGAGCACCTCGACATACGCGCGAGGCGGGTTCGCGATCGCGAGCGCGAGCCGATCCGGATCGAGGCCGACCTTCTGGCCGACCTCGATCAGCTCCTTGTCGGGCAACCCGAGGCGCGGGTCGCGGGCGGCGTTGAGCGCGTCCATGAACTCGAAGAACCTGCCCTCGGCGTGCGCCTGCAGCGCCGCATACGGCGTGCGGGTCTGGCCACCGCTCTTCACGATCCGGTAGACGAGCCGGATCCGCGATGGGTGGTGCTCCTGGAGCCGCTCGAGGTTGCGATAGGCCTGGACCCGCGAGCTCTGGCCCGGCGTGAAGAACACCTCGATCGTGACGAGCGCGTGCAGCGGGCCTCGCGACGGCAGCGCGCTCGGATCGCGGTGCTCGACCCGGATGACCTCACCGCCCGGCGAACCTGCAGGCGCCGGCGCGCTCGTCGCGGGCTGGGCGGCGGCGATCACCGTGGCGGCGGCGAGCAGGCGGTACGTCATCGAAGCCTGGCCCATGGCGTGGATCAGACCGCAGCGCTCGGCGGTGGATCGGCGTCGGAGGTCTCCGGAGACGCCTCGGGCGGCTCGTCCGGCTCGACCTGCGGCCACAGATACGCGAAGTACAGCCCCGCCGAGACGACCAGGCCGAGCGCGAGTGCGAGCAAGAACGGGCCCCAGATCACACCGGGATGATAGCGCGTGCCCGCGGCTGTTGTAGGCTGCATCCCAATGTACGCCTTAGCTTTGGCCCTCGGAGGCGCCTCCGCGCTGCCGTACTTCCACCTCGGGGCGCTCGATATCGGCATCCCGATCCAGTCGTTCGGCGTGATCGTGGCGATCGGCGTGCTCCTCGGCGCCGGCATCCTCCGGCGCTACGGCGAGTGGCACGGCATCTCCGACGAGCACATCCGTGGCATCACCGGCTGGGTCACGATCGCCGGCTTCATCGGCGCCCACGTGTTCGACACGCTGTTCTACCAGTGGGACGACTTCGTCAAGGACCCGCTGCTCATCGTCATGGTCTGGAAGGGCATCTCGTCGTACGGCGGCTTCCTCGGCGGCGCGATGGGCTGGTGGTTCTACGTGTGGTGGAAGCGGCTGGACATGCGGCTCATGGCCGACACCACGGTGCTCGGTCTGCTGGTCGCGTTCTCGATCGGTCGCATCGGCTGCAGCGTGGTCAGTGATCACGTCGGCACCGCCGTCGATCCGAACCACTGGTACGCGTTCCTCGCGATCGACTACCCGCGCCACTTGAACGTCGGCAGCCTCGCCTCGCAGTACCCGGGCACGAGCGAATACATCCACGCCTGGAACCTCGGCCTGCTCGAGTTCCTCTATCTCGTGCCGGTCAATCTGTTCATGCTCTGGTACGCGTTCCGCCCGAAGAAGCGACCCAACGCCGGCATGATCACCGCGCTGACCGGCATGTTCTACGCGCCCGTGCGCTTCCTGCTCGACTTCCTGCGCTTCAACCCCGAGGCCGATCCGCGCTACCTCGGACTGACGTTCGCCCAGTGGGTCTCGATCCTCGCGTTCGGCGCGTCAGTCGCGCTCGTCATGCGCATCGCCAAGAAGGGAGCACCGGCCGACACGGTCGGCGCGACCGCGGGCGAGGTACAGCAAAAGCTCAAGGTCATCCTCAAGGACGACGAGACCGCCACCAAGAAGAAGGGCACCGCGTCGGCGGCCAGGCCGGCCGCAAAGCAGCCCGCGAAGCCGGCCAGGCGCGAAGAGCCCGAGGAGGAGGACGACGACGACGACGAGCTCGCCAAGGAGGCCGAGGCCGCGGGCAACGTCGACGGGAACACGGGTGAGGACGAGGACGCCGACGAGGAGGAGGGCGAGCAGGACGAGGCGCCCGCGCCCGCGAACAAGCCAGCGGCCAAGCCCGCCGGCAACCGCCCGAAGCCCGGCGGCGGCAGCAGCAAGAAGAAGCGCAAGAAGCGTCGCTGAGGCCGGCGAGATCGGGGGAGGGCGCGATCTGACGCGCTCGGTTCGTTCGCGCGCGCAGACCGTGAGGTCAGCGTCGGGACTGTGCGGGCTTCTTCTTCGCGGCCTTCTTCGGCGCGGGCTTCTTTGCGGTCTTCTTCGGCGCGGGCTTCTTCGCGGTCTTCTTCGGCGCGGGCTTCTTCGCGGGCTTGCTGCTCGCGGGCTTCTTCGCCGAGCTCGCGGGCTTCTTGCTCGCGGGCTTCTTCGTCTTCACGCTCGACGAGCGCGTTGTCTTCGCGGCGCGTCTCGTCGTCTTCGCGCTCGTTGCGGCGGGCTTCGCCTGCATCTTATCGCCGCGCTTGCGGCCACCGCCACCGCCACCGCCGCCACCGCCGCCACCGCCACCGCCGCCACCGCCGCCACGACCGCCACCGCCGCCACCGCCACCAACGCCGCCACGACCGCCACCGCCGCCACCGCCACCAACGCCACGACCGCCGCGACCACCACCACCACCGCCGGCGCGACCACCGCCGCCACCGCCGCCGCCACCGCCGCCACCACCGCCGCCACCGCCGCCACCGCCGCCACCGCCTCCTCGGCCGCGTCGGCCGCCGGTGCGGATGTGCCCGTTGTCGTCGCCGTCGCGATCACGGCGGGTCTCCATCTCGGAGACGATGTCGGCGTCGTCCTGCTCGGTCAGGGCCTCGTGCGCGCCGGCAAAGATCTCGTCCTCGCGCTGGACGTGGAGCCGGTGCTGCTCGGCGAGCCGCTCGGCGACCTCGAGCAGCGCCTTGCCGGCGCCCGGGCGGGACGCGTCGTCGAGCTGCTTGACGTGCTCGGCGACCGCATTCTGCAGCGCGATCTGCGCGGGGTGCTCGGCCGACAGCGCGGCGAGCGCCTCGGCGAGCTCGGGCCGGCGCGTCGACAGGCGGGGAAACACGGAGCCTTCCTCGTCGAGGAAGTGCCGCGTCACCGCGCGTTCGAAGTAGGCGACCGCATCGCGCACCACGCCGACATCGGTGTCGTGCGGGCGCCCGGCGGCCAGCCGACGAGCCGCCTCGAGCAGCCGCGCCACCACGTCGTCGTGGCGGCGATG
>DAIRFU010000898.1:0-2334 GCA_036794935.1 Kofleriaceae bacterium
CGCCCCTTCGCGACGCTCCCCATGCTCACTCACACTGTGCGTAGAGGTTGTCGAGGCGTCGAGAACGCACGATTCACCGACGGTGAACGTGCCACCGAGGGCAAGGACCGTCAAGACCGAAGACGCCACGTGCCTATCGCCATAGCTGCCGCGTTTCGCGGCACCGCACACCACGCCCATGATGGTCCGCGAGCGAGGCTCGTCGGGTCGAGGCGAAAGCCACGCTGGTGAGCCGACGGGCTGGCAGGCCACGGATTCGTGAGGTGTTGCATTCCGGCGCGGCGAATCGCGGCACCAACGACGTGACTAGTTCGCTAGCCGTCCTTGGCGTACCGCTCGAGCGCGGTGAGCGCCGCCGCGAGATCGGGGCGCAGCGAGAGCACCGGCGCGATCGGATCGGCGGCCCAGCGCGTGATCCGGTCGAGCGCGTTGCGGAGGTTGAACTGCTTCGGATCGAGGTCGGGCACGACCTCGTCCCAGACGAGCGGCATCGAGACCGGTGCGCCGGCGACGGGCCGCACGCTGTACGGCGCGACGAGCAGCTGGCCGTGCGCGTTCTGGCCCCAGTCCAGGTAGACGCGGCCGCCGCGCGCCTGCGGGTTGCGCAGCGTCGTCGCCATCGTCGGGTGCTGGCGCTCGATGATGAGACCGATCAGGTACGCGAGCGTGCGCGCCTGGTCGAACGTGCACTGGCCGCCGAGCGGAATCAGGACGTGGAGGCCGGTCTGGCCCGACGTCTTGACGAAGTTCGGCAGCCCGATCGCCTCGCACAGGCGGTGGATCGCGAGCGCGAGCGGCACGACGTGCTCGCGAGGCGCGTTCTTCGGATCGAGATCGATGATCGTCCAGTCGGGCCGCTCGAGATCCGCGATCCGGCTCGCCCACGTGTGGATCGGGATCGATGCGAGGTTCGCGACGAACGCGAGCCCGTCGGCATCGTCGATCAGCAGGTAATGGATCTCGCGCTGGCTGTGCTCGCTCCACAGCGTGGTCGTGCGCAGCCACGGCGGGACCCAGTCCGGCATGTCCTTCTGGTAAAACGTCTCGCCGTCGATGCCGTTGGGATAGCGGCTCAGCACCGTCGGGCGGTCCGCGAGGTACGGCAAGAGATACGGCGCGACGGCGCGGTAGTAGTCGATCAGATCGCCCTTCGTGATCTGCTCGTCCTTCCAGAACACCTTCTTGGGATTCGAGATCCGCAGCTCGCGGACCTGCGAGTCGACGACGAGTGCCGGTGCCTCGTCGGGGCCGGGCTCCTGGCGCTCGCCGGTGCGCCGGACCGGCATCGTGCACTCGTGCGCGGTCTTGTCGCGGCGCAGGCGCTCGAATACCGGGAAGCGCAGCGCCGAGTCGGCCGGCCACTCGCGGTAGCGGACCTGGACGACCAGCTCGGGCTCGACCCAGATCGCGTCGCCGCTGCCCTCGGGGCGCGCGAACGTCGGCTTCCAGCGCGGCTTCTTCGTCAGCTCCGCGGTGAGCTGCGCGAGCAGCTTGTCGCCAAACCCGCTGCCGACCTTGCCGGCCCACACCCACTGGCTGTCCACCCGCACGCAGAGATGAAGTGCGCCGAGCCCGGCGCGCGAGCCCTTGGGCGGCGTGTAGCCGCACACCGCGAAGTCGGCCTCGAGGTCCCGCTTGAGCTTGAGCCAGTCGCCGCTGCGCTTGCCGCGGTAGATCGACTTCGCCTTCTTCGCGACCACACCCTCCATGCCGCGCGCGACGACCTGCGCGAGCAGCGCCTCGCCGTGCTCGGGGATGTGCTCGGCAAAGCGCACGGGACCGAGCCGCGGCAGGATGCGCTCGAGCAGCGCCTTGCGCTCGACGAGCGGCAGGCCGCGCAGGTCGTGACCGGCGGCGCCGAGCACGTCGAACACCATGTACGTGACCGGCTGGGCGAGCGCGGCGCGGGCGATCTCCGAGGTGCGGTGCATCTGCGCGCGGAACGCGAGCTTGTGGAAGTCGGGCTTGCCCTCGGCGTCGAGCGCGACGATCTCGCCGTCGAGCACGAGGTCGGCGATCGGCAGCGCGCGGATCGCACTCGTCAGCTCGGGAAACCGATCGGTCGGATCGCGGCCGGAGCGATAGCGCAGCCGTGCCTGACCGGCGCCGCCATGCGCGAGCAGCCGAAAGCCGTCCCACTTGAGCTCGTAGATCCAGTCCGGCGACGAGAACGCGGCGTCCCCGGTCTGGCACAGCATCGGCTGGATCGAGCCGAGCGCGAACGCGTGCCTCGGCACCGCCGCGGCCGCGAGCGCCGCGACGAGCGCCTGGTGGCGCGGTGCGCGCGCGCCCAGCTCCTCGATCGTCAGCCACGAGAGCACCGACTCGCCCGAC
>DAIRFU010000307.1:0-8416 GCA_036794935.1 Kofleriaceae bacterium
TTCCACATGGCACGCCGACGCCATAGCCAGGCGCCAGGTTCCACACGTCGAGCTGCACGGTCACGTAGGTCGCACCCGGGTTCGTGAACGCGAACACGTCCTCGTCACCCGCGGGAGCCATCGTCGCGGCGATCAGCGCGGAGCTCGAGAACGCACCATTCGCATCCGGGTTCGCGCTGCCGAAGTCGTTGCCAACGGTCCCGGAGCCGCCGATCGACACCGAGCCATCCTCGTTGGGCTCGACCTCGGTCACCGCCCCCTCGAGCTGACACGTGTCGCTGCAGCCGTCGCCGGCCATCAGGTTGCCGTCGTCGCACTGCTCGGTCGGCTGCAGCGTGCTGTCGCCGCACACCGGCTCGATCTGACAGGTCGCATCGCAGCCGTCACCGGCGGTCGTGTTCATGTCGTCGCACGTCTCGCCGGGGCCGGTCACGCCGTCGCCGCACATGACGGGCGTGTACACGATCTGCAGCGCGTATGGGCCGATCACCTCGTCATCGCCGTAGTCGCTCACGTGAACGTACCGAGTCTCGCTCGGGAACAGCGCGACCGTGAGCGTCGAGCACCGATCATTGAGGCCGTTGCGATCGTCGTTGGATGCCAGCGAGCTGCCCGAGGCGTCGCGCACGTGCATGCCGGTGTCGATCGCATCGCCGCATGGCACGCCGATCCCGTAGCCCGTCGCCAGGTTCCAGACGTCGATCGCGACCGACGTTGCGACCGCCGAGGTGTTCGTGATCGCGAACACGTCCTCGTCGCCGGCGGGGCTGATCGCGGCGACGATCGTGGTCGTGCCGGTGATCGCGCCGTTGGTGTCCGGGTTGGTCGACCCGAAGTCGTTGCCGTCGATTCCCGAGCCGCCGAGCGACGGGGTGCCGTCCTCGTTCGGCTCCACCTCCGCCATCGCATCCTCGATCTGGCAGGCATCCGAGCAGCCGTCGCCGGTCGCCGTGTTGCCGTCGTCGCACTGCTCGCCCGGACCGACGTCGCTATCGCCGCACACGACAGGCTCGAACACGACGTCGAGCGCGTAGCTCGGGATCTCGGTATCGTCGTAGTAGCCAACCACGTGGGCGTACACCACCTGCCCCGGGAGGAGACCGTAAGCGAGCGCGGCGCAGTAGTCGTCGGTCTCGCGATCGTTGTTCGCTGCCTGCGCGCCACCCGCGGCATTCCGGATCGTCAACCCGGGATCGATCGACGTGCCGCACGACACGCCGATGCCGAAGCCGGGTGCGAGGTTCCAGGTGTCGAGGCGGACACGCACCGGCGCGGTCCCCGTGTTCGCGAGCTCGAACACGTCCTCGTCGCCCACCGGCGACAGCGCCGCGATGATCGTGGTCGAGCTCGTGATCGCTCCGTTCGTGTGCGCGTTCGCGCTCGCGAAGTCGTTGCCTTCGATATCGGAGCCGCCGGTCGAGATGGAGCCGTCCTCGTTCGGCTCGATCTCCACCGTCTCGAGGTTGCACGAGGCACTACAGCCGTCGGCATTGTCCGTGTTGCCGTCGTCGCATGACTCGCCACCGCCCATGATGTTGTTGCCACAGGCACTGGCGCTGCAGTTCGAATCGCAGCCGTCGCCCTCGATGGCGTTGCCGTCGTCGCATGCCTCGTCGGGCGCCGCCGCGCCGTTACCGCACATCGATACCGTGCAGTTGGCGTCGCAACCGTCACCGTTCACCTGGTTGCCGTCGTCGCACTCTTCGTCGTCGCTCTTGATCCCGTTGCTGCAGAACGTCTGCATGCAGTTGTTGTCGCAACCATCACCGTTCGTCGTGTTGCCGTCGTCGCACGCCTCGCTGAAGTCGAGGACGCCGTCACCACAGCCGGCCATCATGCAGTTGCTCTCGCAACCGTCTCCGTCGGCCGTGTTGCCGTCGTCACACGCTTCCGTCTGATCGACGATGCCGTCTCCGCAGACGGCTTCGGGCGCGGCTTTGTTGTCGCCACAGGCGACGAGCATCAACAGGCAGGCAACGACGATCTTCATGAAGCCGCGGACCCTAACATTTGCCCTCCGGGAAGTTCCAGCACTTCCCGGCGCGCGGCCCCGCGGTCCACCTCCTCGAGGCCCCAAACGCTGCGCGACCACCATGCTACGGTCCGGACGAGGCGTGGCTGGCCAGGATCTCGAGACCCCGACGTGGGTGACCTCGCACCGAGGTCTGCCGCAGACCGTCAACGTCCGCCGCTGTCGCCTCGAGGTCGTCGCCGGCCCGGATCGGGGCAGGCTCATCGAGATCGCGGCGCCGGCGATCCAGATCGGCCGGATCGGTGCGGACCTGAACCTCACGGATCTCAAGGTGTCCGGCCTGCACTGCGAGCTCGCGCTCGAGCCCCAGGGGTACCGGCTGCGCGATCTTGGCTCGACGAACGGCACCTACGTCAAGGGTGTCCGGATCGTCGATGCGTTCATCGCCCCGGGCTCGACGATCCAGGTCGGCAAGAGCGCGATCACGTTCGTGCCGCTCGACGACGCGGTCGCGATGCCGCTGTGGCACGAGTCGCGCCTGCACACCCTGATCGGCGGCAGCGCCGCGATGCGGCACCTGTTCGAGCTGATCAACCGGTTCGCCCAGTCGGACGCGACCGTGCTGATCCAGGGCGAGACCGGCGCGGGCAAGGAGCTCGTCGCCGATGCGCTCCACGAGTGCTCGCCGCGCCACGACCAGCCGTTCGTCGTGCTCGACTGCAGCGCGATCCCGGAGCAGCTGTGCGAGGCCCAGCTGTTCGGCCACGAGGTCGGCGCGTTCACCGGCGCGGTCCGGTCGACGCCCGGCGTGTTCGAGATGGCGCACGGCGGCACGCTGTTTCTCGACGAGATCGGGGAGCTGCCACTCGAGGTCCAGGCGAAGCTGCTGCGCGCGGTCGAGACCCGCAGGGTGCGCCGGCTCGGCGGCACGAAGCTGTTCGCATCCGACGTCCGGATCATCGCGGCGACGAACCGTGATCTCGCGGCCGAGGTCAACCGCGGCACGTTCCGCGCCGATCTGTACTACCGGCTCGCCGTCGCCCGGCTCGCGGTGCCGCCGCTGCGCGAGCGCCGCGATGACGTGCCGCTGCTCGTCACGCATTTCTTGCACCAGCTGGGAGGCGAGGCGCAGCTGCCCGAGGACTTCATGGCGCGCGCGATGTGCCACGCGTGGCCGGGCAACGTGCGCGAGCTGCGCAATGCGGTCGAGCGCGCGGTGCTGCTGCCTCACCACGCGACTGCGTTCGAGACGCCGACGCAGCCGGAGGGGAGCGGGCTCGCGCACGTCGACATCGAGATCCCGTTCAAGCTCGCGAAGCAGAGGCTCGTCGACGACTTCGATCGCCGCTACCTCGAGGCGCTGCTCGAGGCGCACGACGGCAACATCTCGGCGGCGGCACGCGCGGCGGGCATCGAGCGGATGTCGATCTACAAGATGATCCGCCGGCTCGGCCTCGACAAGCACGAGGCGCAGGGCCGCGCGCCGACCGCGAACGATGACGACGACACCGAGCAGGGCGGGTAGAACGCACACGGCTGCGCGGGGGCCGCGATACATTACGGTCATGCAGCGCGTGGTCGCCGTGCTCCTGGTGGTCAGCATGTCCGCGTGCGGCCTGACGATGACGCGCGGGCCCGATCCACAGCGGCCGCCCGATCAGCGGCCGACCTGCACCGAGACGATGGATGCGCCGAAGCGCGATGCATTCGGCGCGCTCGGCGGACTACTCACCGCGATCGTGGGTGGCGTGTTCTGGGACGTGGGCGACAACGAGACCGTCGGTGCGCCGCTCGTCATCGGCGGGCTCGTGATCATGGCCGCGTCCTACGTGTCCGGTGGGATCGGGTACTTCCGCGTGAAGCGATGCAAGAAGGCGATCGACGATCACGAGCGGCGCGCGCAGCCCGCGTCGCAGATACGCTAGAACGCGCGCGACTGCGCGCCGTCGACGACGATGCACGTACCCGCGATCCACGACGCACGCGGCGACGCGACGAACGCGACGGCGTCGGCGACCTCCTCCGGCGTGCCGAACCGGCCGAACGGCAGCTCGCGCTTCACCATGTCGGCGATCCCCGCCGGGTCGGCCTTCTGCCGCCGATCCCAGCCGCCGCCGGGAAACAGGATCGATCCGGGCGCGATGCTGTTGACGCGAATCCCGTGCTTCGCGTGGTCACGCGCGAGCGCCTTCGCGAGCGCGATCACGCCGGCCTTCGCGACGTTGTAGCCGGGCGCGCCGCCGGCCTCGCGCCCCCAGATCGAGGAGATCAGCGTGATCGAGCCGCCGCCGCGCGCGGCGAGGTGCGGCACCGCGCGTTGCGCGACGCGCGCGCTCGACCACAGGTTCGCGTCGAGCGACTTCGCGAGGTCCTCGTCGTCCATCGCCGCCGCGTCACGCGCGAACGACTTGCCGACGACGGCGACCACGACGTCGAGGCCGCCGAACGCCTGCACGGTGCCATCGACCGCGGCGGACGCGCCGTCGGGCGTGGCGACGTCGGCGACGATCGAGGTGTGGCCGTCGCCGAGCTCGTGCATCAGTGCCGCGAGATCGGCGGCGCCACGCGCCACGGCGGCGACACGCCCACCTTCACGCGCGAGCGCGAGCGCGATCGCCCGGCCGATACCGCGGCTGGCCCCGGCGACGAGGCACGCCTTGTCGGTGAGCCCGAGGTCCATCAGGGGATCTCCCAGGTGTGGCCCCACAGGGACTGTGCGCCGTCGATGCGCAGCGTCGCGCCCGTGATGTACTGCGCCGCCGGCGACGCGAGGAAGACGATCGATGCGGCGACCTCGTCGACGGTGCCCGCGCGCTTGAGCGGGGTCTCGGCGACGCCGCGCTCGAGCAGCTGCGGCGGGTACTGCGCCGTGCCCGACGACAGGATGATGCCCGGCGCGACCGCGTTGACGAGGATGCCGAACTGCGCCCACTCGACCGCGAGGGTCATCGTCATGTTCTCGACACCGGCGCGCGCGGCCCCGGTGTGCACCATCCCGGGGAAGCCGCGGTAGATGTTCGCGATCACGTTGATCATGCGGCCGCCGCCGTGCGCGATCATCCACTGGTTCGCGACCTCGCGACACATGTGAAACGTGCCGACCAGGTTGTTGCGGACGACCGCGAGGAAGCCGTTCGGCGAGATGTGCTGCGCCGGCGACGGGAACTGACCGCCCGCGTTGTTGACGAGGATGTCGACGCGGCCCCACGCGGCGAGCACGTCCTTGACGAACGCCTCGACCTGCGCCGGCTCGCGGATGTCGCAGGCGAGCGTGCGCACGCGCCCGGGGCCGACCGCCTCGAGCTGCACCTTCGCGGCGGCGAGCTTGTCCTCGCTGCGGCCGCAGATCGCGACCCTGCCGCCGAGCCGGACCATCTCGAGCGCGGTGGCCAGGCCGATGCCCGAGCCGCCGCCGGTGATGATCGCGACCTGGTCCGCGAGGATGCCCGGGGCAAAGATGTGCTGTGACTCCGGCGACGGCGCGTTGTGCATGACGATGCGCAACATAAACGAACCGTGAGGCCTACGTCCCCACGGAGGGTGCTGTCTCCCCATGATCCGGTCCCCATCGCCGAGGCGAGCAGGCGGCAACCGAATTGAAACAGCCGAGTCTTCGATCTGTTAGCCCGGGCACGCTGAATGCAACAGGCTGCCGCTGGCGTGGCCGGGATTTCCACCGCAACAGGGGACGTGCGCCCTCCGCAACGACCAGCGCGCCGCCAAGGGCGGTACGTGCTCGGCGAGCTACTCGGCCGAGGTGGCATGGCAGAGGTGTTCTCGGGCTACGTGCTCGGGTCGCACGGCTTCCAGAAGCCGGTCGCGATCAAGCGCCTGCTGCCGCAGCTCGCGAACGACGAGGTGTTCGTCGAGCGCCTGATCGGTGAGGCGAAGCTGCTCGTCGGCATCCAGCACGGCAACATCGTGAGCGTCCTCGATCTCGCCCGCGACGGCGACGACGTGTTCCTCGTCATGGAGTTCGTCGACGGCCCGAGCCTGCGCCAGCTGCTCAAGGCCCGCGGTGCGCGCCGGCTGTCGCTCGGCACCGCGACGTACATCGTGCAGGCAGCGGCGGCCGGGCTCGGGTTTGCTCACGCGCGGCCGGGCGGCGCGATCATCCACGCCGACGTCTCGCCGAGTAACCTGCTGCTCGCGACGTCGGGCGAGGTCCGCGTCGCCGACTTCGGCATCGCGCGGCGCGAAGGCGGCGGCACCCGCGCGATCGAAGGCAAGTGGGCATACATGGCGCCGGAGCAGGCGCGCGGCGAGCCGCTGACCCCGCGGTCCGACGTGTTCGCGCTCGGCGTGGTGCTCTACGAGCTGATCACCGGCAAGCACCCACTCGGCCAGCGCATCACCGCCGGCGAGCGCGACAGCGGCCGGCTCCGGATCGTGCCGCCGCGCGTGGTGGATCCATCGGTCCCCGCCGGACTCGACGCGATCTGCATGAAGGCGCTCGCCGAGGACGCGAACCAGCGCTACGCGCGGATGCAGCAGCTGATCGATGCGATCGTCGACGAGCGCTTCACGAACCAGTGGCGCGAGGGCGCGAGTGATCTCGCGCAGGCGATCCGCGAGGTCATGCCGGGCGGCGCCGCCGCGAGCCCCGGTCCGCGCACGCAGGTGACCGATCGCCCGGTCACGATCATGACGCGCTCGCTGATCAGCCAGTCGCAACCGACGGCGGAGACGGCGCCGGCGACCGCGCTGTCCGCGGAACCGCCATCCGCTCCCGCGTGGCTCTCGGTGCACGCGGCCGCGACGCTGGCCGCCACGCCGGCGCTCGAGGTCCGCGCCGCCCGGCGCACCGGCAGGTGGGCGATCGCGGTGGTCGGGGCGGCGACGCTGATCGGGGTGGTCGCGGCGGTCGCGATCCAGCTCGCACCCTCGCCGCAGCTCGCGCAGGCCGACGATCTCCGCGTGGCGATCGCGGCGCCGCCGAGCGAGACTGCGCCGGCCGAGGCGGTAGCGCCGACCACGAGCGAGGCCACGGCGCCGCTGCCGACCATCCCCGTACCGGCGCAGTCCGCGCCCGCCGATTCGCCGAGCGCGCGCGCCGAGCCCGCAGTCGCCGAACCCGCCGAGCGCGTCCCGGATGCAGAGCGTGCGCCGAGCCCGCGCAAGGCGCGCTCCGCACCGCCGCCCAGGCGCGCGGCGCCGGTCGCCAGTGCCACGCTGCGCGTCAACACGTACGAGGGCACGTGGGCGCGAGTCGCGGTCGCCGGCCAGCGCCAGTACGCGCCGGGCGCGAAGTTCAAGCTCGCGCCGGGTCGCTACACGGTGCGGCTCGACAACCCCGATCTCGGTCTGTCGCAGAGATGCCCGGTCCACATCGATGCGGGCGAGGACATGACCCTGCGGGTCGCTCTCGAGGAAGGTGCATGCGAGGTCTCCAGATAGCCAGCGTCGCGGTGCTCGTGCTCGGCGCCGCGCGCGCCGAGGCCGGTGACGACACGCCGTCCGATCAGCAGGTCGTCGTCGTCAACGCGGCGTCGAAGGCCGGCAGCGTCGGTCAGATCGCGCGGCTGCACCGCGTGCTCGACTCGCGCAACATGCTGTTCAGGCTCGACAAGAACCTCGAGGCGACCCTCGACGGACGCAACCTCCTGATCGCCGATGCCGACGCGATCCGTGAGGCGTACGCGAGCGCCGAGTACGACCTCGCACTCGAGATCATCGATGCCGACGAGCAGCGCATCCTCGAGGAGGCGGTCAACCGCGACCCGATCCCGGGGCTCGCCGAGCTCAGCCAGTGGCGCGGCATCATCGCGGCATCGATGGATCACCAGGACGAGGCGCTCGGCTGGTTCCGCGCCGCGTACCGGTTCAACCCGGCCGGGCACGTCGACAAGAGGCTCGCGTCGCCGCGCGTGCGCTCGCTCGTCAAGCGCGCGAAGCGCGAGCCCGACGAGACCGGAACGCTGCGCGTCAACACCGATCCCGAGGACGCGCGCATCTCGATCGACGGCGCGGGCAGCCGCCCTGCGGGCGACCGGATCGAGCTCTCGATCGGCAAGCACCTCGTCATGATCACGGCGCCGAAACGCAGGCCGTACGCGGAGCTCGTCGAGATCCCGCGAGGCGAGGCCTACCGGATCGACATCAAGCTCGACGACGAATCGACGCTCGATCGTGCCGCGCGCCTGGTCGACGCGACCGCCGCCGCCCCTGCCGGCAAGCCACGGCTCGAGCGCGCCCGCGCGCTCGCCAAGCTGACCGGCGTGCCGCGCCTCCTCGTGATCGAGGATGGCGGTGAGGACCACGTGCTGGTGCGGCTCTACGACGTCGATCTCGAGAAGGTGTCGTTGCCGCTCGAGCTCGAGGGGTCCGCGCCCTCGGCGGCGATCGCCCGCAAGATCGTCGCCGCGCTCGATCCCGACAACCTCGTCGATGTCGACACCATCGTGCTGCGCCGCCGCGGCGAGCAGCCACGCAAGACGCCGTGGT
>DAIRFU010000308.1:0-8402 GCA_036794935.1 Kofleriaceae bacterium
CTCCGCCACCTGAGGTGTCCTCGACGCGGACGCGCCCGCCGTGGGCCTCGACGAGAGCGCCGCCGCGATCGCGCGTTTCGCGCGCGGGCGATCGAGCGCTCCGTTTGCGACGAACGCCGCCATCAGCTCGCCGGCGTCGTGGAGCTCGAGCCGATCCGCCGCGATCAGCGCGTCCGGATCGAGGCCGTGCTGCACCAGGTTCGCCCGGATCGCGCCCGCGTGCTCGCGCGTCGCGATGACGAGACCCGCCTCCCCGCGCCGGATGCCTTCGGCGAGGAACAACCCGACAGCCTCGGCGAGGAACGCCGACGAATGGTAGAGCTGCGCGATGTGCCGGCGCGGCTGGCTCAGGGCTTGGGCCCAGGCTGCACGCGTCGCCAGCATCCCGTGATGCTGCCGGCCCGCGTCGAGCCCGTCAATCCCACACGGGCGTAGACTCGCCCGCATGGTGCACCGCGAAGAGGCGACCTGGACGATCCGGGTCGAGGCCAGTGCCGAGTTCGGCGAAGCGTACGATGGCGATCTCGATGGCTACGCGTGGCGCGAACAGCAGTTCCGCGACCTCCAGCAGCGCGCCATCACGGCCGTGTTGCGCGCGCTCACCGGACTCCCCGGGTGGCGCGTGCGGACCGGCAACCGCGGACTCCCGGCCAGTGACGAGGTGCTGATCCACGCCGAGCTCGCCGTCGAAGACGAGCCGCGCTGACGGGATCGGCCGGCCTGTAACCGGCCGTGCGATGATGCGTATACCGGGGGAGAGCCCATGCCGAAGAGTCTCGAGAGTGAGGTCACTCCGCCCGCGCTGTACTTCAATCGCCGCGCGTTCCTGCGTGCGGGGGCGATCGCCGCAGGCGCGGTCGGTACCGGCGTCCTGTACCGCAAGCTGAACGGGGTCGAGCTCGTCGAGACTCGCACGGCCGAGCTCACCGGGGTGCAGAAGCCGGCGGACTCCTCGTTCGCCGTGAGCGACGCGAAGACGCCGTACGAGTCGATCACGAACTACAACAACTTCTACGAGTTCACGACGAACAAGGACGGCGTCGCGAAGGCAGCGGCGGGATTTTCGACCACCGGCTGGCAGGTCTCGGTCGAGGGGCTCGTGCACCAGCCGAAGGTGTTCGACCTCGACGACGTGCGCCGCATCAGCCCGCCGGAGGAGCGCATCTATCGCATGCGCTGTGTCGAGGCGTGGTCGATGGTCGTGCCGTGGGTCGGTTACTCGCTGTCGAAGCTGCTCGCAGCCGTCCAGCCGATGGCGAGCGCGAAGTACGTCGCGTTCGAGACGCTGCTCGATCCCGCGCGTATGCCGGGCCAGCGCGGCGACGTGCTCGAGTGGCCGTACGTCGAGGGGCTACGCATGGACGAGGCGATGCACCCGCTCGCCCTGCTCACGACGGGTCTGTACGGCCGCGAGCTGCCGCCGCAGGACGGCGCGCCGGTTCGCATGATCATCCCGTGGAAGTACGGCTTCAAGGGCGTCAAGTCGATCGTCAAGATCACGCTCGTCGACAAGCAGCCGCCGACCTCGTGGAACCGCTACGCGGCGAACGAGTACGGCTTCTACGCGAACGTCAACCCGAACCATCCCCACCCGCGGTGGAGTCAGGCGACCGAGCAGCGGATCGGCGAGTCGGGCCGTCGCAAGACGCTTCCGTTCAATGGCTATGCCGATCAGGTGGCGAGCCTCTATGCGGGAATGGATCTCGATGTCCACTTCTAGCGGGCCGTTCGTCGACGGCAGGTTCCTCAAGCACTTCGTGATCGCGTGCTGTCTGGTGCCCGGCGCGCTGCTGCTCTGGGATGGCTACCGCGGCCAGCTCGGCGTCAACGACGTCAACTTCGCGATTCGCACGACCGGCCTCGTCGGCCTCGTGTTCCTGACACTGTCGCTCGCGATCACGCCGCTGCGCCGGCTGACCGGATGGAGCGTGTCGATCAGCGTGCGCCGCAACCTCGGCGTGTTCGGCTTCGCGTACACCCTCACCCACTTCACGATCTTCTGGCTGTTCGACCGCGACGGCAGCCTCGCCAGCACCGCGACCGAGATCGTGGCGCGCCCCTACCTGTGGTTTGGCTTCGGCGCGCTGCTGTTGATGGCGCCGCTGGCGATCACGTCGTTCGACGGCATGGTGACGCGGCTCGGCGCGCGGCGCTGGAAGCGGCTGCACCGGCTCGCGTACCTCGCCGCGATCGGCGGGGTCGTCCACTATTACCTGCTCGTCAAGGCGGACACCTCGACGCCGTTCGCGTTCGGGGTCTGCGTCGGCGCGCTGCTCGCGTACCGGATCGGCGCGCACTACGTCGATCTGCGCCGCGAGCTCACCGTTGCGCGAGCGAAGGTGGTCGCGGCGAAGAAGGCGATGCCGACAAAGAAGAAGTTCTGGTCGGGTGAGCTGGTGATCGCGCGGATCTTCGACGAGACACACGACGTCAAGACATTCCGGCTCGTGGCGCCCGACGGCGGCCCGCTGCCGTTCGACCATGCCGCCGGTCAGTATCTGAGTCTCAAGCTCACGATCGACGGCAAGCGCGTCAACCGCTCGTACACGATCGCGTCGTCGCCGACGCGCCAGGCGTACTGCGAGATCTCGGTCAAGAAGACACCGAACGGCTACGGCTCCAGGCACCTGCACGAGACCTGGCGCGAGGGCGACCGCGTCCAGGTCTCCGCGCCGGCCGGCAGGTTCTACTTCGCGGGCCACGAGGCCGATCGCGTCGTGCTGATCGCGGGCGGCATCGGCATCACGCCGATGATGTCCGTGGTGCGCAGCCTGACCGACCGCGGCTGGCGCGGCGATATCTACCTGGTGTTCTCGGTGCGGCAGGTCAAGGACCTCGTGTTCCGCGACGAGCTCGCGTACCTGCAGGCGCGGTGTCCGAACCTCCACGTGCGCTACACCGTCTCGGGCGATCCAGACGCCGCGTGGGACGGCACGCGCGGCCAGATCACGCGCGAGCTGATCGAGGGCTTCGTCCCGGGCCTCGTGCGCGGGCCGATCATGGTGTGCGGCCCCGACCCGATGATGACGGCGATGCGGGGCCTGCTCGTCGGCATGGGCATCCCCGATGGTGACATTCATCAGGAGGCGTTCGTCTCGCCGCCCGCGCCGGCGGAAGGCGAGCCGGAACCCGCCGAGGAGGTGGCCGAGGGCGTGCGCAACTTGCGCTTCGCGCGGACCGGGACGTCCATCGAGCTGACGAACGGTCTGACCGTGCTGGAGGCGGCCGAGGAGCACGGCGTCGCGATCCCGTTCGAGTGCCGCTCCGGGATCTGTGGTCAGTGCAAGACGAAGCTGCTGACCGGGCGCGTCGCGATGGAGGTGCAGGATGCGCTGACCGCCGCCGACCGCGGCAACGGCCTGATCCTCGCGTGCCAGGCGGTATGTACGCGCGACACCGTCATCGACGCGTGACTCACTTCATCGGCGGGCACGCGATCCGCTCGGTCGCGCAGCCGGTGTCCTCGCAGCCATCCGGCACGATCACGCACGTCAGATCGGGCAGCTCGGCGAAGTGCAGAGGCGCCTCCTCGGTCACACCGGGCGGGCACGGGAACGTGCGCGGTGCCGGCGGGTTGCAGTCGACGCCGGGCGGGCAATCGTGGTCCTCCTCCTCGGCGTGGCACAGCTCCCCGCGCTTCTCGATCACCCACACGAACGCGAGCTTCTTCGCGAGCTTCACGCCCGCGGGCAGCGGGCACGGTGTCGTCAGCTTCGCGCACGATGCCTCCCGGCAGCCGGCCGGCACCACGGCGCAGCGGCCATCGTCGACCTGGCCGACCTCCATCGTGCGGCCCCCGGTCATGCCCGGCGGGCACTGGATCTCGCGCGGTGGCGCGGGCGGGTTCGACGCGGGCCCGAGTGCCCGGCACGTCATGTCGGCACCGAGCTCGACCTGCCAGGTGTGGGAGAACGGCCGCGGCTCGGGCCGAGGTGTGTCCTTGGCGCTCGAGCACGCTGCGACGCTCAGGATCACGGGGGCGGCGAACGTCGTGCGGCGGCGGAACGCGCTCATGAGGACATCCTAATGCGCGCCCGGCGGTACTATCGAGGATATTGGGACAGCTGGTCCAGATCGGCGAGGTCCTCGACGGACGTTACAAGATCGTTCGCCCGCTCGCGGCCGGCGGCATGGGCACGGTCTTCCTCGCCGAGCACTGGCTGATCCACCGCAAGGTCGCGGTCAAGATCCTCCACGCCGAGCTCGCCCGCGACGCGACGATCCTGCGCCGGTTCATGAACGAGGCCGTCGCCGCCGGCTCGCTCGGCCACCCGAACATCGTCGAGTCCACCGACATGGGCTTCACGAACCAGGACGTACCGTACATCGTGTTCGAGTACCTCGAAGGCAAGGTGCTCGCCGACGAGATCGGCGTGCACGCACCGATGCCGGTCGGCCGCACGCTCGCGATCGCACACCAGATCGCCTCTGCGCTCGCGGCCGCGCATGACGCGCGGATCATTCACCGCGATCTCAAGTCCGACAACATCTTCCTCGCCACGCGCGGGGGCACGCGCGATCACGTGAAGGTGCTCGACTTCGGGATCTCGCGCTTTCTCGCCGCGAGCGATCGCACGGCGCTCGGCGGCAACCTGATGGGCACGCCGGAGTTCATGGCTCCCGAGCAGGTGACCGCGCCCGACGAGATCGATCACCGGGTCGACATCTACGCGCTCGGCGTGCTCGTGTACGAGATGCTGACCGGCCGCGTGCCGTTCGTGCTCGCACGGCAGAACGATATCGACGCGGCGCACGCACTGCTCGCGCGGATCGTCAACGAGGCACCGCCGCCCCTCGCGATCGATGGCGCACCGGCCGGCCTCGACGAGCTCGTCGCCAGGCTCCTCGCGAAGCACGCGAACGACCGCCATCCGACGATGACGGACGTGCAGCGCGCGATCGAGGCGATCGCCGGTGACGCCCTGCCCGCGCGGTCGCGGCGCCGCCCCGCCGACGGCAAGATCGCCGAGATCTCGAACCGCACGGTGAGCGGGACGCGGCTGGCCGCCGCGGAGATCGCGCGCGAGGTCGCCCAGCTCGGCAAGCGCTGGTCGCTCGCCGCCGGCGCGCTCGTGCTTGACCTCCACGACCGCAGGTTCGCCCGGCTCGCCGCCGTGGTCGCCGCCGCCGCCACGATCGCCGACGACATGGAGCTCCAGCCCGGCGTCGCGATCGAGTACCCGCACCTGCGCGTCGCGCTGACCGATCCGGCGAGCATCGCCGAGCTGGTGTTCGCGGCGCGACTCGAGCACTGGCTGCGCGAGCACTGGTGAGCGGTCAGCTCGCCGGCGGCGAATCGGTGGCCGCCGCATCGACCTGACGATCGGCGCGCAGCGACTCGTTGTTCCAGCCGCCCTCGCCGAGCGCGCTCGGGTGCTCCTGGCGCATCAGCCGCTCGGCCTCCGCCATCGCATCGCGGGCGCGCGCCCAGTACGTGTCATCGTCCTCGTCCTGGCGGCGGGCGGTCTCCTCGATGAGCTGCTCCTCGTGCTGGCGCCAGCGCGTCGCCAGCCGCTGGGCCGTGAACGCGCGATAGCCGAGCGCGCGCAGCGCCGCGATGCCGGTCTCCCAGCTCGCCGCGAAGGTCTCGCGGAACACGTGCTCGATGCCGAGCGCGCGCAGCTCCCAGTAGTGCGGGCG
Organism: Kofleriaceae bacterium; assembly: GCA_036794935.1. GTDB lineage: Bacteria > Myxococcota_A > Polyangia > Haliangiales > Haliangiaceae > JABFXX01. Next base: position 5,641 of record DAIRFU010000308.1, read on the forward strand.
ATTGCGACAGCGCGCGAGAATCGTGAGGTTCGGGAACTGGTGGCGCACCTCGGTGGCGATCTTCGTCGCCTCGTCGCGGTCGTCGACCGCGAGGATGAACAGCTTCGCCTTCTCGCAGCCGGCGGCGTGAAGCAGATCGAGGCGCGAGGCATCGCCGTAGTACGCCTTGATACCCAGGTTCGACAGCATCTCGATCACGCCCGGATCGAGATCGAGGATCGTCAGCGGGAAGCCGTTCGCGCGCAGGATGCGGCCGACGATCTGACCGAACCGGCCGTAGCCGGCGATCACGACCGGCGCGTCGGCGTGCACGATCACGTCCTGCTCGCGGGCAGCGCCGCCCTCGGTGACGCGCGGCAGCACCCAGCGCTCGAGCACGATGAACAGCAGCGGCGTCAGCACCATGGAGATCGCGACCGCGGCGACCAGCGGCTTCGCGAAGTCATCGGTGAACACGTGGCTACTGACGCCGAATGCGAGCAGCACGAACGCGAACTCGCCGACCTGCGCGAGCGAGAACGCGAGCAGCCAGCGCGCCGGGCGGTCGAGCCCGAACAGCCTGCCGAGCAGCCGCAGCACGGCGAGCTTGACCGCCATCGTGGCGGCGACGATGCCGACGATCGTCAGCGGCTCGCTCGCGATCAGCCCGAAGTCGATCTGTGCGCCGACGGTGATGAAGAACAGGCCGAGCAACAGGCCCTTGAACGGCTCGATGTCGGTCTCCAGCTCGTGGCGATACTCGCTGTCCGCGAGCAGCACGCCGGCGAGGAACGTGCCGAGCGCCGGCGACAGCCCGGCGGACTGCATGAGCAGCGCGATGCCGACGACGATCAGCAGCGCCGCCGCGGTGAACGACTCGCGCAGCCGCGCGCCGGCGAGGAACGTGAACAGCGGCCGCACCAGGTAGCGGCCGATCACGACCACACCGACGACGGCACCGATCAGGATCAGCGCCGACTCCCACGCCGGCCGCCCACCCTCGCCCACCGCACCGGCCGCCGCGATGCCGAGAAGCGGGAACACGGCGAGGATCGGGATCACCGAGATGTCCTGGAACAGCAGCACCGAGAAGCTCGCCTGGCCGCCGGTGCTCTTGAGCAGGCCGCGCTCGCCGAGGCTCGACAGTACGATCGCGGTCGACGACATCGCGAACGTGAGGCCAATCGCGAGCGCGACGCGCCACTCGGCGCCGAACACGAGCGCGCCGCCGCCGAGCACCGCCGCGCAGCCGACGACCTGCGCGCCGCCGAGGCCGAAGATCGGCCGCCGCATCTGCCAGAGCAGCGCGGGCCGCAGCTCGAGGCCGACGACGAACAGCATCATGACCACGCCGAACTCGGAGAAGTGCATCAGCGAGTGATGCTCCGGGCCGACGAGGCCGAGCAGCCACGGGCCGATGATGACGCCGGCGATCAGGTAGCCGAGCACCGCGCCGGCGCCGAGACGCTTGCCGAGCGGCACGAAGATGACCGCTGCGCACAGATAGACGAACGCCTGTGCGAGTACCGAATCACTCATGCGACCTCCCGGGCGGCGAGTACGCGATCGAGCTCGAGCGCGAGGTTTTCGGCGCGTGCCGCGGCCTCGATGTTGATCCGGTCATCGCGCAGCGCCTCGATCAGGCGCCGGTACCCCGCCCGGCTCGCCGCGACGTCTGCATCGCCGCTGACGGCGAGCGCGGCATGCACCGCGAACGGTGCGAGGAAGCGCATCCCGCACAGATGCGCCGTCTGGTCCCACGGCGCGAGCAGCTCGCGCACCGTGAACCGGTTGTAGCCGGTGCGCTGGTACGCGCTCGCGGGCCCGCCGGTCGTGATCGCGTTGAACGTGAGCTTGCCACGCAGGTGGGTGCCGCCGACGCCGTACGCCCAGCCGTGCTCGAGCACCAGGTCCTGCCACTCCTTGAGGATCGCGGGGCACGAGTACCAGTAGAACGGGTGCTGGAACACGATGACATCGTGCGCGAGCAGGTCCTGTTGCTCGCGGCGCACATCGATCGCCAGCGTCGGGTAGTCCTCGTACAGATCGCGGACCATCACACCATCGATGTCGCGGATCGCATCCACGAGCCGGCCGTTCACCCGCGAGCGTTCGAGCACCGGATGCGCGAACAGGACGAGAACTCGGCGCATGGCGCATTTGCGTACGCGCTACCCGAGCGTGTCAACTGACTGTCCAGCCAGGAACAACGATTCGCGCACGGCCGATGCAACGGCTCGTGACATGCAGCCCTCAATTGCCGAACGCTTCGTCTTCGGCCGACCGTATGACCCGGGCGCCGCTGACACGCTGGCGCCGGTGGTCCCGCGCTCCACGCTGGCGCTGATCGGCCGGATCCTGATGTCCGCCATCTTCATCCTCAGCGGCATCTCCAAGTTCGCCGATCCCGCGAGCACGATCGGTTACATGAGCTCGGCAGGCGTGCCGAGGCCCGACATCCTCGTCTACGTGGCGGCGGTCTGGTGGTGCGTTGCGGTCCTCCTGGGCTTATGGCTCGGCCGCCGGCCGGAGACGACGGAGGGCATCGGCACGCTCCTCGCGGACGCGCGCTCGACGAACTCGTTGCCCGAGCTCGAGCCGGGCGCGCTGCTGTTCAACCGGCTCTGGCCCGTCCTCGTGGCGACCGTGCTCACAGGCGCCGTCGGCTTCTTCTTCCCACAGGTCCCGGTCGTGGCGACGGGCTTCTTCCTGCTGGTGGGGCTTCTGTGGCGGCGCCAGTCGAGCGCGGTGTGAGGCGTCGGCGGGCGGTGCGTAGGCGCGCC
>DAIRFU010000309.1:0-8396 GCA_036794935.1 Kofleriaceae bacterium
CGTCGACGCGATGATCATCTGCGCGGGCTGGACGGTCTCGACCGCCTCCTTGATCGCCTCGGCCGCCGCCTGGTGCAGCTTCTCCATCACGAACTCCTGGCGACCGCTGACGCCGACCGTCGGGCCCCAGATGCCGGCCGTGTCGGGCGCATCGTGCGCGTGCGTCGCGCCGATGATGATGTGATCGATGCCGAGGCCGGCGAGCAGCGGGTTGTCGCGGATCAGGTCCATGTCGCCGACGAACATGCCGACACAGTCGACGTACGCGATCACGATGCGCATGTCGCCCTGCTCGAACGCCATCGCGCGGACCTCGACCTCCGTCGTCTTGCCGAGCGCGGCGCGCCCGCCGCCGAACAGCCACACACCGTCGAACTTGCCGTTGCCGTTGAGATCCGTGTACGGCTCGGTGGTCTGCCACTCGCGGTCGTTGTTCTCGTCGGTGTACGTCTCGTAGTTCTCGGGAGTCCACGTCCGCTTCGCGACGCCGACCTTCAGCACGCCGTCGCCCGCGGTCATGCACTGCGGATCGCCCGGGCACACGAGATCGGGGCTCTCGAAGCCCTCGAGCTGCGCGTCCGGCTCCACGCTGGCGGGCGCGTCCCCGCACGCCGCGAGCAGACCGGTGATCATCGCGAGGGTCCCCCATCGCATCCTCATCATGGATGGGTCGTACCGCGGCCGGCCGGCCGGTGTAAATCGCGAACTACTTCGCGCCGAGGCCGATCGGGCAGCTGACGCCGGTGCCGGCGAGGCCGCAGTAGCCGCCCGGATCCTTGCCCAGGTACTGCTGGTGGTAGTCCTCGGCGTAATAGAACTCCGGCGCGCTGCGGATCTCGGTCGTGATCTCGCCATGCCCGGCCGCGCGTAGCTGCTCCTGGTACATGCGCCGGCTCGCCTCAGCCTCGGCTGCCTGCTCGGGACCGAACGTGTAGATCACCGAGCGGTACTGCGTCCCGGCATCGTTGCCCTGGCGCATGCCCTGCGTCGGATCGTGGCTCTCCCAGAACACGCTCAACAGCTGCCCGTAGCTGACCTGGGCCGGGTCGTAGATGACGAGTACGGCCTCGGTGTGGCCGGTCATCCCGCTGCAGACTTCCTCGTAGGTCGGGTTCGCGGTGTAGCCGCCGGCGTAGCCCGATGCCGTCGAGTAGACGCCCGGGGTCTGCCAGAGCTTGCGCTCCGCGCCCCAGAAGCAGCCCATTCCGAAGATCGCGCGCTGCATCCCCTCGGGAAACGGCGGCTTGATGCGGTGGCCGTTCACGAAGTGCGTATCCCCGACCGGTAGCGGTGTGGTCCGCCCGCGCAGTGCCTCGTCGGGTGCAGGCATGCGGAGCTTCCTCGTGGAAAACATGTATCGAGTATACGGCGCGCCGCGAAATTGGTTACCGAGAGCCCGTGTTAGCGTCGGCACCATGACGAGCGTGGCGCTCCTCGGGATCTGCGGCAGTACGCGCAAGGCGTCGATGAACCATGCTCTCCTGCGCACCGTCGGCGAGGTGCTCCCCGCCGGCGCGACCCTGGCGATCCACGACTGCCTCGACCAGCTGCCGATCTTCAACAGCGACCTGGCCGATCCGCCGGAGGTGGTCGCCCTCAAGGACGCCATCGCCTCTGCCAACGGGGTCATCTTCGCGGTCCCCGAGTACAACTACAGCATCCCGGGCGGCCTCAAGAACGCGCTCGACTGGGTGTCGCGCCCACCCGCGATGTCGCCGATGCGTGGCAAGCCGATCGGCCTCGTCGGTGCGGCGACCGGGATGAGCGGCACGATCCGCGCCCAGCTCCACCTGCGCCAGATGCTCGTGTACAGCGACTCGCCGTGCATGAACCAGCCCGAGGTCCTGATCCCGCGCGCGCACGAGCGGTTCTCGCACGGCAAGCTCGTCGACGAGTCGACCCGCGCGCTCGTCGCGCGCTTCGCGACCGCGTTCGTCGCGTTCGTCGACGGCCACGCGGCGGGTTGAGCGTTCGACTCCGAGCGGGCGAGCTCAGCGCCACCACTCGCGCGACAGAAAGTCGCCGAGTCGCTTGAGCGGATCTCTGGCCGGCTCGTTCACGGGCCGCGACTCGTGTTCGAGAAAGTCGAGGAACCGTTCGACCGCGACGGTGAGCCGCTCGCGCTCCTCGCGGAACGTCGACCGCGACAGCCACGTGCCGCCGAGCCCCGCCAGGCCGCCGCCGCCGATCGCGAGCAGCTCCAGAGGCATCGGCAGCAGGAGCGCGCCGCCGCCGACGACGAGGGCGCCCGCCGCGAGGGACACCGCCGCAGCCCCGAGATGAGACGAGCGTGACCGTGTCGCATCGACGCGGAGCACGACGAGCACCGGGTGTGGGCCGCCCGGCACGTCGGTGACTCGCACCTCGATCTCGATGTCACGTGGCAGCCGGTAGGTACGGGCCTGCATGGCACGTCGCACGCGGGTCCACCAGCCGCGGCCGGCTTCCCAGACCTGTGCCTCGCCGAGATTGCGCTTGAGCTGGAAGCCCTGATCGTCCAGGAACTGGTCGACGGCGAGGCGCACGCTCGCGGCGTCGCCGGGCACGAAGCGCCGGGCCTCGATGATGCGCCGCCCGAAGAACCGATCGAGGACCGTGCGTTCCTCCTCGGACACCAGCACGCCTGCACGCGACTCGGCGAGCGCCTGGTTCAGCGAGTCGCGGGACATCCCGAGCTCGTCGGCCACCCGCTCGAGATCTTGCGGCGTCAGGACCTCGAGCGCGTTCTCGTTGCGCTGCTCGAGGTCGGTGGCTCGACGCAAGATCAGCTCGACTTGCTTGCGCGTGAGCTGCTCGGGCATGGCGTGACAAGTCTACCTCTCGCACGCCCATTTGGCGCTGCTCCCGACACGAGCGAGCGCTACGTCGCGGGGCGCGCCGACGAGCGGCCGACCCGCGTCAGATGAACGAGTCGTGATAGCCGGGATCCTCGATCGCCAGCGCGGCCTGCGTGGCGACGAGGGGCTGAAACGCATCGCACATGACCGCGAGCTCGTCGGTCCGCGTGGTGCCGATCGAGCGCTCGTACGCGCCGGGGTGCGGGCCGTGCGGGATCCCCATCGGGTGATGCGAGATGCTGCCGGGGCCGACGCCCTTGCGCGACGTGAAGTTGCCGTCGCAGTAGAAGATGATCTCGTCGCAGTGGGTGGAGCTGTGCGGGTACGGGCACGGGATCGCGTCGGGTGCGAAGTCGACGAGGCGCGGCACGAAGCTGCAGATCAGCGCACCGCGGGCGGCGAAGGTGCCGTGCCACGTCGGGGGCAGGTGCACGGTCGAGACCCGCGGCTGGAACGCGAGGATCGGGAACGCCCACGGGTAGACCGCGCCGTCCCAGCCGACGAGATCGAACGGCGAGTCCTCGAGGGTGAAGCCGTGCCACGTGCCGCCGCGGCGGACCACCACCTGGCGGATCTGCTCGTCGTACGGAGCGCGCAGCTGCGGCCGCTTGAAGTCGCGCTCGCTGTACGGCGCGTCCATGCGGAGCTGACCGACCTCGTTGCGCCACTGCTTGGGGATGTGGAGGCCGCCGACGAGCGAGAACCAGAACCAGTGCTGCGCCCCGGCGCTCGCGTCGGGCAAGAACCGATGGAGCAGGCCGCGCGGCACGAAGACGTAGTCGCCTTGCGTGAACGTGACATCGCCGAGCTGCGAGCGGAGGATGCCGCCGCCCTTGTGGATGTAGACGAGGTCGTCGGCGTCGGCGTTGGCGGCGTAGACCGGATCGGGGGCGGTCGGGAACGCCACGCCGGCGACGAGGTCCGCGTTGTAGTGAAGGGGCACGCGGCAGTCGATCTGCGGGCCGCCCTGCCCGGCCAGCTCGCCGGACCTGTAATGACGCTTCGCGAGCGGACGCTCGACGGTGGGTGCGGCGACGGTCCAGCCGTGCTCGGCGGGCGCGAGCCGCTGAGCGTGCGGACGGCGCAGGTGATACATGATGGTATACGGGCCGTCGAAGCCGTCGCGCGTGAAGCACTCCTCGAAGCGCAGCGCGCCATCGGCGCCGCGCAGCTGGACGTGGTGCTTGCGCGCGACATCGCCGACCTGCATCCGATCGAGCATCAGACGAGGCCTCGCTCGCGTTGCTCGCGCTCGATGCTCTCGAACAGTGCGCGGAAGTTGCCGGCGCCGAAGCCGCGGTCACCCTTGCGCTGGATGATCTCGTAGAAGAACGGGCCGGCGGCCGGATCGCCGTACAGGCCCGAGGCCTCCTTGAGGAAGATCTGGAGCATGTAGGCGTGGAAGTGATCGCCGTCGATGAGGATCTCGAGCTCGCGCAGCGTGTTCAAGTCCTCGTCGATCTGCTTGATGCCGGTCTTCGCGATGCTCTCGGGCAGCATCTCGTAGTACGAGCCCGGCGTCGGCATGAACGTGACACCGTTGCCGCGCAGCGCGCGCACCGCGGACAGGATGTCGCCGACGGTCAGCGCGACGTGCTGGACGCCGTCGCCGCGCAGCTCCTCGTTGAAGATGTTGATCTGCGAGCTCTTGAAGAACGGCCGCGCCGGCTCGTTGTTCGCGAACTTGGTACCCGACTGCGGCTCCCACATCACGATCGACTTGAGGCCCGAGCCGGTCTTGCGGTTCGGATCGACGTCGCTGGTGTGAAACGAGACCTCCCACATGGTCTCGAACCCGAGCACGTGCTCGAGCCACAGCAGCATCGGCTTCATGGTCTGGAAGTTCGACGTGACGTGATCGATCTCCTGGAACCCGAACTTGTTCTTGCCGCCGCCCTGGTGCGGAATCGCGCCGGGATACAGCGCCTTGTAGCCCCGCCGCTCGCGGAAGCGGAACGTGCAATCGCCGAACGGCGTCGTGATCGAGAACTGGCGCAGCGTGCCGCCCGCGTCGTCCTTGAACGTCTGGATGTCGTCGATCGGCGTGCCGCCGCGCTCCTCGATCAGCCGGAACGCACGCTCGGCATCCTCGACCTCGAAGATCAGCGTGCCGACGCCGTCGGGGTGCTTGGACAGAAACCGTGCGGCGCGGCTGTCGGAACCTGTCGTCGGAGACGAGCACACCACGTTGATGTTGCCGGCCGAGAAGCACGCCGACTGCTGGCGGCCGGACTTCTCGAGCTCGGGACTACTCCGCCAGGTCTCGGCGAAGTCGAGCTTGCCGCAGTAGAACTGCCGGGACCGCTCGAGGTCGCGGACGTAGTAGTGGATGCCTTCGAGCCGCTTGATACCTAGGGACTCCAGCTTTGCCATGGCGTTCTCACTTCACCGCATCGGGTTGACGGTCGGGGGCTGCGTTCGAAAAGGCCGGCAGTGCGAGGCAACGCTCCTCGATGCCGAGCAACAGGGTGTGCTTCGTGAGGTCGACGGCGAACCGCCGCGCCGACGCGAGCTGCGGCACGAGGAAGCAGTCGGCGAGCGTCGGCGTGTCCCCGACGCAGAAGCGGCCGGCCGTCTCGGACGCCGTGCGCTCGAACGCGGCCAGGCCGTCAGCGATGAACGGCTTTGGCCACGCGCCCTCGTCGCCGCCGAACGCCTTGACCGCGCGGGTCGTCGTCAGGTTCTGCAGCGGCTGGATGCCGGAGTTGACGATCTCGGCGAGGCCGCGCGTGCGCGCGCGCAGGTACGGATCGCGGGGAAGGATCGGGTGATCGGCGAACCGCTCGTCGAGGTACTCGAGGATCGGCAGCGACTGCGCGATCGCGTGGATCGTGCCGTCGTCCTCGGTGATCTCGAGCGTCGGCACCTGTGCCATCGGGTTGCGCGCGCGATAGGCGTCCGCGTGCTGCTCGCGGTGCAGGATGTTGACGGCGACGTACTCGTAGGCCAGCTGCTTGAGCCCGAGGCCCACGCGGACCCGGTGGCTCGCCGACGACCGCCAGTAGTTGTGGAGGACGAGCTTCACGCTGCACCTCCGGCGGCGACGACGCGCTGATCGATCTTGCCGAACGGACTGAGACCGGCCTGATCGAACGCCTCGATCTCGATGTGATCACCGACCGACATGAACGGGGTCGCCGGCTTGCCGGTCTCGATCGTCTCGATCATCCGGCGCTCGGCGAGGCACGAGATGCCGCGCTTGCGATCGGCGTTCGACACCGTGCCGCTGCCGAGAATGGTGCCGGCGGTGAACCGGCGGGTCTTCGCGATGAACTCGATGAGATCGTAGAACGAGAAGTGCATGTCCGGACCGGCGTCGCAGTCGCCGACCTGGGTGCCGTTGTAGGTCGAGCGCACGCGGACGTGCGCCTTGCCGCCGCGCCACGCGTCGCCGAGCTCGTCCGGCGTGACGGCGAACGGGCTGAACGCGGTGGCCGGCTTGCTCTGGAAGAACCCGAAGCCCTTCGCGAGCTCGGACGGGATCAGGCTGCGCAGCGTGCAGTCGTTCGCGAGCATGACGAGGCGGACGTGGTGCTGCGCGTCCGCCGCGGTGGTGCCGAGCGGGGTGTCACCGAGCACGACGCAGACCTCGGACTCGAAGTCGAGGCCCCACGCCGGATCGCAGAGCTCGATCGCGTCGCGCGGCCCGAGCAGGTCACCGGAGCCGCCCTGATAGATGAGCGGATCGGTCTCGAGCGTCTTCGGCGGCTCGGCACCGCGCGCCTTGCGGACCAGGATCACGTGATTGAGGAACGCGGAGCCGTCGACCCATTCGTACGCGCGCGGGAGCGGTGCGCCGAGGCGGTTCGGATCGATCGTCACGCCATCGAGCGCGCCGCGATCGAGCTGATCGGCGATCGCGCGCAGCTCGGGCTCGGCCGCACTCCAGTCATCGAGTGCCCGCTGCAGGGTCGGCCACGCCTCGGGAGCCGGCGCACCCGCCTCGCCATCGCGGCGCACCACGAGGAGGCGGCCATCTCGGGATCCATCGCGCAAGGTCGCTAGCTTCATCGTCGACGGCACCTTATCCCACGGTGCCGGCCAAACCAAGGCCGCTCAGTGTGCGCCGAAACGCCGCTGCAGCGAGCCCGCGATGCGATCGAGCGCGCGCGGCGCCACCCGCGTCAAGGCCGCGATCAGCTTCGCATCGGCGCCGACCGGCCGCACGGCCGGGTTCGTACGCACCGCGTCGACGATCGCGTCGGCGACCCGCGATGGCGGCGCACCGCGGTCGCGGAACGTGTCGGCGACCTTCGACCTGCGCGCGCCGATCGTGCCCGCCATCCGGCCATCGGTGACGATCGCGGTCGCGATCATGCCCGGGCAGATCGCGGTGACGCCGATGCGATGCGGCGCGAGCTCGGAGCGCAGCGACAGCGACAGCCCGCGCACCGCGAACTTGCTCGCGACGTACGCGCTCACGTTCGCCGCCGGGTAGATACCGAGGATGCTCGACACGTTGACGACGTGCCCGCCGGCACCGCGCGCGACCATCTTCGGGATGAAGTAGTGGCAGCCGTGCACGACGCCGCGCAGGTTGACGCCGAGCAGCCAGTCCCAGTCGTCGAGCGTCGTGTCGAGGAACGTGCCACCGACCGCGACGCCCGCGTTGTTGACGACGACGTCGGCCGCGGGCACCTGCTCGTGCACCGCGTCGGCGAACAGCTTCATCGCGAGGCGGTCCGAGACGTCGACCTTGCGGGCGAGCAGGCTGCGGTCGCCGAGCTCGGCGGCGAGCGCCTGGACGCGCGCCTCGTCCACGTCGCAGGTGGCGACGCGCGCGCCCTCGGCGGCGAATGCGAGCGCGGTCGCGCGGCCGATGCCGCTGCCTGCCCCGGTGATGACGACGACTCGATCTCGAAGGTTCATGCGGCCTCTGGCATGGTGATACCTCGCGCGGCGAACCAGCGCTCGGCGAGGTGTTCGTTGGCGTTATCGCGGGGATGAAAGTCGCGCCGGATGTACTGACGAATGCCGGCGATGAACACGCGGCGGATCACCGGGTCGCCGCGCATCGCGCGCAGCTGCCGGAGGGTCTCGCGCCAGCCCTGCTTCTCCTGGCGCAACAGCATCGTCGTCGCCCACATCCAGTACATGCCGAGCAACACGGTCGCGTACGCGAGCCCGGCGATCCGCACGGCGTGGCGCGGGTCGACCTGTTGCAGCACGTCGAACGCGACGGCCTTGTGCTCGATCTCCTCGGCGGCGTGCCACGCGAGCAGCCGCTGCACCGATGGGTGGAGCGCGTCGAGCACGCCCTTGGAGAACGCGCCGTCGGCGAGGATCGCGGTGAAGTGCTCGGCCGCCGCGGTGCCGGCGAGATTGATGACAGGCGGCAGCCGCGCCTCGATCCAGCTCGAGATCCGCTGGTACCGCGCGAGGAAGCGATCGATATCGAAGCCCTGTGCGCGCAGCATCGCGTTGAAGTCGTCGTGCGCGCTCGCGTGCTGGCCTTCCTGCTTGAAGAACGCCTTGACCTGCGCGCGCAGCTCGGGATCCTCGATCTGGTCGAGGTAGTGGTGCACCGAGCGGACGAAGAACCGCTCGCCATGCGGGAAC
>DAIRFU010000899.1:0-2320 GCA_036794935.1 Kofleriaceae bacterium
CGGCTGCTCGAGCAAGAAGACGACCGCCAAGCAGAAGGACGAGGCGAAGACGGCGCTCGTCGGCATGAAGGACAAGGTCCCGGCCGAGGAGCTCGGGCGTGTCGCCGCGATCTGCGATCCCGACCTGCCGAAGGAGCTCGGGCTGCCCGAGGCCGGCGCGGCGGACGAGCCGGCCAAGCCCGCGAAGTCGAGCCGTAGCCGCCGCCGGCGCCGGTAGGCCAGGGCGGCGCGAGCGTCAGCGCGAGGGCAGCCGCTCGAACGTCGGCATGCCGTCGGGGACGTGATGATACGGCTGGCGGTCGATCGTGAAGATCGCGAGCTGCGGCGCACCGAAGCGGCGCGGCTCGTCGAGCGTACCGACCTTGAGGATGACCGCGGGCAGCCCCGGCCGGCGCGTCGTGAGGTGCGTCCCGCAGTCGGCGCAGAACTCGCGGGTCACGGCCTGCGCGAGGTCGCTGCGCGTGAACTGTTTCGGTGCGCCCTTCGTGTATCGAAAGCCGGCGGCGGGCACGAGCAGGAACAGATTGGGCGCGCCGCCCGAGATGTACTGGCACTCGCGGCAGTGACACTGGGCTCGCATCGTCGGCTCGCCCTCGGCGAGGTAACGCACGTTGCCGCAGTAGCAGCCGCCTTCGAGGTTCGTCGTGGTCATCGCGCGATCGTGCGCGCCGTGCTGCGCATTGCAAGCGGTTCACGCGCCGTGGCGTGACGACCGCGATTCAGCGGCGGCGACCGGCAACGCGGCGGGTTTCCTCGGGCGGGGCTTCCTCGACGACGTCGAGGCCGTCGACGGAGCCCTGACCGAGGCGCAAGAGCCGGATCTCCTCGCCGTCGACCTCGAGCACCGTCGAGGGCTCGGCCGGCGTCTGCGCGGCGTCGATGACGACGTCGATGAACTTGCCGAACATCTCGAGGATCTCCTCGGCGTCGCGACAGGGTTCGTGCGTCTCGGGCGCGGTCGCGCTGGTCGTGAGCAGCGGTCGGCCGAGCTCCTTCGCCAGTGCCTGCGCGATCGGATGGCTCGGGATCCGGATGCCGACGGTCCGGCGCTTGTGATCGGTCAGCGTGCGCGGCACCACGCGGGTCGCCGGCACGACCAGCGTGTACGGCCCGGGGAAGATCCGCTGCGCGAGCCGGAACGCGGTCTGCGAGAACATGCCGAACTCGGAGGCGGTCGACAGATCGGGGCAGATCAGCGCGAGGCGCTGGTTCTTGTTCATCTGCTTCGCGCGGAAGATCTTCTCGATCGCCTCGCGCGACTCGATCGCGCAGCCGAGCGCGTAGATCGAATCGGTCGGATAGGCCGCCACCCCGCCGCGGTGCAGGATCTCGACGGCCTGCTGGATCTTGCGCGGGTTCGGATCGCCCCACTCCTCGATCTGGAGGCGCACCGTCATCGCTTGAACCCCTTCCCGACCACGTACTGCTCGATCGAGATCTGGCGGCTCGACGCCGGCTTGGCGGTCTTGCCGAGCTCGAAGCGCGCGCGGACCGCGTCGATGAGCTTCTTGAAGTCGGGGCCCTGGAACAGCTTGCCGGCGAAGTTGCCGCCTGGCGCGAGCACCTGCGTCGCGATCTCGAGCGCGCGCTCGAACAGCGCCTCGCTGCGCGCCTGATCGAGGTGCCGGATGCCCGACGTGTCGGGCGCCATGTCGGAGAGCACGACGTCGAATCCGCCCAGATCGCCGACGAGCTCGGCGACATCGATCGACATCACGTCACCGACCACGATGCGTGCGCCCGCGACCTGGCCGCGCAACGGACCGCGGTCGAGCCCGACGAGCACCCCCTTGTCGCCGACCTTGCCGCGTGCGTACTGCAGCCACGAGCCGGGGGCACAGCCGAGATCGAGCACGCGCTGGCCGGGCCGGAACAGCTTGAACTGCTGGTCGAGCTCCTCGAGCTTGAACACCGCACGCGCGAGGAAGCCGTGCTTCTTCGCCTTCTGGTGGAAGCGGTCGCGTCGCGTGGACCGTTCGTCGAGCTTGGACATAAAAAAGAACGCCCGACGCGGGATGGCGCCGGGCGTCGATACTGGCGGTGTACCGCTTTCTCAGCGACCCGCAGCTGCCTTCTTCGAGGCCTTGAGCGGGTTCTTCGAGCGGACCTCTTCCTTGCCGACGCCCTTGCGCTTGTACGCGGTGCGGGTCGCGGCCTTGGTCACGACGACGTACTCGTTCTTCGCACCCGGCACCGAGCCGCGCACGAGCACGCAGTTGTCATCCGCGAGGATCTTGAACAGCTGGAGGTTCTGGACCGAGACCTTCTCGTTGCCCATCTGACCCGCCATGCGCTTGCCCTTGTGGACGCGCTGCGGGGT
>DAIRFU010000310.1:0-6768 GCA_036794935.1 Kofleriaceae bacterium
CGGTCTCGATCACCTCGCGCCCCAGCGGGCCGGCGAGCAGCTCGCGCACGAACGCGGTGACCGCCGGGTTGGTGCCGGCGTGCGGGATCAGCTCGCAGCCGACGATCATCGTCGGCGGGTTGAAGAAGTGGATCCCGAGGAAGTGCTCGCGAAAGCCCTCGCTCTGACCCTCGCACATCGCGGCGATCGACAGGCCGGACGACACCGTCGCGACGATCGCGTCGGGTTTGCGAGCACGATCGACGCGCGCGAAGAACGACCGCTTGGTCTCGAGGTCCTCGGCGACGGCCTCGAACACGAGGTCGGCCTCGCCGATCGCGCGGTCGAGGTCCGCGTCGTAGCTGCCGGTCGTGATGAACCGCGAGATCGCGGTCGACTTCACCATCGACTCGGCGCGCGCACGCCCGGCCTCGGCCTTGTCCTTGGTGCGGGCGAGCAGCACGGTCGGGATGCCGGCGGCCGCGAACACGGCCGCGCTGCCGGATCCCATCGCGCCGTTGGCGCCGAGTACGACGACACGCTCGATCTGTCTCCCCATGCTTCCTGTGTGGCGTGAGATGACGCGGCAAGTCAACCGGAAACTTCTGGAGGCCGGCCTCCAACTGGCTGTGTATGCACCGCTTTTCGAGCAGTAACGCAGCAAGTCAAAGGAGATGCACGTTCACGCGACCGCTCCCGCCACGGAGCGATCTCCACGGGCGGCTCAGCGCTTGTACTTGATGAGCAGGTCGAGCAGCTTGCGGTGCTTGCCCGTGTACGGCGGATAGAACTGCTCGACGATCGGCAGCTTGGGGTTCGTGAACACCGGGCGCAGCTTGGAGAACTCGAGGAAGCCCTCGTGGCCGTGGTACTGGCCCATGCCGCTCGCGCCGATGCCGCCGAACGGCAGGTCGTGCTGCGCGACGTGCAGCATGCAGTTGTTGATCGTGACGCCGCCGGAGATCGTCGAGTAGAGGAGCTTGTGCTCGGTCGCCTTGTCGTTCGTGAACATGTAGAAACCGAGCGGGCGATCTCTCGACGTCACGTACTCGATCGCCTCGTCGATCGAGCCGTACGTCTTGACCGGCAACAGCGGCCCGAAGATCTCGTCCTGCATGATGACCATGTCGTCGTGCACGCCGAGCACGAGGTGCGGCGGGATCTTGCGCAGCTGATCATCGAAGCCGGCCTCGGGGATCAGCGGCACGACCTCGCCGCCCTTGGTGCGCGCATCGTCGAGCGTCGCGCGTAGCCGCTTGTAGGACTTGTCGTCGATCACGGACGTGTACTGCGGCGACATCGGATCGGGGTAGCGCTGCGGCATGATCCGCTTCGCCGCGGCGACGAACGCATCGCGCTTGGCCTCGGGCACCATCACGTAGTCGGGCGCGAGGCAAGTCTGGCCGGCGTTGAGATACTTCGCGTAGAGGATCCGCGACGCCGCCTCGTCGACGTCGAAGTCGTCGCAGATGATCGTAGGCGACTTGCCGCCGAGCTCGAGCGTCACCGGCGTCAGGTTCTCCGCAGCCGCGCGCATCACGGTGCGCCCGGCATCGGCCGAGCCGGTGAAGATCAGGTGATCGTACGGCAGCGTCGAGAAGTCCTGCGCGCGCACGCCGGGCAGGATCGCGATCACGTCCTCGGGGAACACCTCGCGCAGCTTCTCGGCGAGCAGCCGGCACAGGTTCTGCGAGCTCGACGCCATCTTGATCATCGCGCGATTGCCGGCGGCGAGCACGCTGGTCAGCGGGCTCATCGTCAAGAACAGCGGGTAGTTCCACGGCGAGATGATGCCGACCACGCCCTTCGGCATCGGGATCACGCGGTTCTTGCCGGTCGCGAACACGATCGAGACGTCGCGCTTCTGCGGCGCCATCCACTTCTTCAGCTTCTTCGTGGCGTCGCGCAGGCCGTCGAGGGTCGTGAACACCTCGGCGGCCATCGTCTCCTCGTACGCGCGGTGGCCGAAGTCCGCGGTGATCGCCTCGGCGATCGCGGCGGCGTTGTCGGACAGCACGCGATCGAGCTTCTTCAGATTCGCGACGCGCTCCTCGTAGCTGGGATACGGCTCGCGGGCGTAGGCCTGCCGCTGCAGCTGGAACACGCGCTGGGCTTCGTTCTCGATCGTCTCGAAGGTGCGGGACTGCGCGGTCTGCGCCATGGCTGGTTCCTCCGAATGCATACTTGCGCGGAGTGGCGGGCGTGGCCACCCCGTTTCTGCGCATTACATGCATGTCGTCGGCACTTCCCCGCGCCCCGGAGCCGAGTAGAGTTGCCAGCGATGAGCGAGAACCGCCGCGAGCTGGAGTCGTCGATGCACCTCGAGCTTACGAAGGGTTCGACGTACGGCGACTACCTGCACCTCGACGAGCTACTCGCGGCGCAGCGGCCGGTGACCGACGTCCACGACGAGATGCTGTTCATCATCCAGCACCACACGAGCGAGCTGTGGATCAAGCTCCTGCTCCACGAGCTCGACCTCGCGGTCACGCTGGTGCGTACCGACCGGCTGGTCGAGACGTTCAAGATCTTCGCGCGCGTGGGCCACGTCCAGCGCCTGCTGTTCGAGCAGTGGGCGGTACTCGAGACGATGACGCCGAGCGAGTACGTGCAGTTCCGCGACGCGCTCGGCAAGGCGAGCGGGTTTCAGAGCTATCAGTACCGTGCGCTCGAGTTCGTGCTCGGCAACAAGGATGCCGCGACGCTCCGGCCGCATCGGCACGACTCGAAGATCCACGCCGAGCTGTCGGCCCGGCTCGCCGCGCCTTCGCTGTATGACGAGTTTTTGCGCTGGCTCGCGCGCCACGGCTACGCGATCCCCGCCGATCGGATCGAGCGCGACTTCACCCAGCCGTACCAGCGCAGCGCCGAGGTGCTCGAGGTCTTCCGCATCATCTACGACGAGCCGGACCAGCACTACGCGGCCTATGACATGTGCGAGAAACTTGTCGACGTCGAGGAGCGGTTCCAGCTGTGGCGGTTCCGGCACATGACGACCGTCAAGCGGATCATCGGATTTGCGCAGGGCACCGGGGGGAGCTCGGGAGTCGGCTTCTTGAAGCAAGCGCTCGATCTCACGTTCTTTCCCGAGCTCTGGGACGTACGCACGCACCTGGCGTCCCCGGGCAAGCGCTGACTCACGTCGAATCGACCTGACGGCCGGCTTCGCGCTCCATATACTCAGGCGTTCGCCCGGTTCGCCATGCCCACCGCAGCACGACGACGAAGAGGGAGACGCGCCACGCCGCTGACGGTATGGGCGGCGGTCGTCACTGCGCTCGTCGTTCATGGCACCGTGCTCGGCACCGTGGAGGCGCTCGATCTCAGCGTGGTCGGGCAGGGCATGTCGACGCGCCTGCTGCCGGCGCAGGCGGTCACCGAGCTGAAGCGATCATGCATGGGCGACGGGCTGCTCGCGAGCTCGGCGCGGATGTCCCTGTGCTTCGCGCCGTGGCGCGCCGACACCGACCAGTGCCTCTACGACGCGCGGATGTCGATGTACATGGATCTGTCGTCGTGCGTGGAGGTCGAGGACGAGGTCGAGGTCGCGACGATCTCGATGGTGCCCGGGCGCGCCGCTGACAAGGTCAAGCCGATCGATCCCGAGCCGCTCATCGAGATGATGAAGCAGGAGGAGCAGAAGCAGAAGCCGCCCGAGCTCGCGCAGCAGCAGCCGCAGCAGCAGAAGCCGCCACCACCGCCGCCGCCTGCCGCGCGGCCGCGCAACATGCAGGTCGTCGAGACCGCGCGGCCCAGCAAGGAGGAGGCGCCCGAGAACACGCACTTCCTCGCCGAGTACAACACCAAGGTCGACAAGCAGACCGTCGCGCGCGGCTCGGTCACCGAGCCGATGGTCGCGAAGTCCAAGCCGGCCGAGCTGACCCCGAAGCAGAGCCCCGAGGAGGCCTCGATCAAGGAGCAGCCGCCGGACCGGCCGAAGGGCGCGAACAAGGACGCGCCCGACGTGCCGGGCACGCTCGCGATGCGCAAGGAGGGCGCGCAGAGCCCGAGCGAGCTGCAACAGGAGGCCAAGACGGCCGGGAGCCACGTCGGGGCGAGCGGCCCGCTCGCGTTCGACGGCTTCATGCCGAAGCGGGGCGAGGGCGCATTCGAGCAGCAGCGACGCGACCGCTCCGAGCTGCCGCGCGGCCAGTCCGGAGCGGGCGGCGGCGTGCCCGACGTGCCGAATCTCAAGCCGTCCAAGGAGATGCTCGAGCGCGCGATCGGCGGCGGCTCGGTCGATCATCTCGACGACGTCGCGAACGGCGAGGAGACCGCGCTCAACGCCAAGCAGTTCATCCACGCGAGCTTCTTCAACCGCATGAAGCGCCAGGTCCGCCAGAGCTGGGATCCTGGCTCGGTGTGGCAGCGCCGCGATCCGAGCGGGCAGGTGTACGGCTTCAAGACGCGGATCACCGAGGTCCGCGTCTCGCTGACCACGAAGGGCGAGCTGGCGAAGATCGTCGTCACATCTCCGTCGGGCGTGGCCGCGCTCGACGACGAGGCCGTGCGGGCGTTCCGCGCCGCGGCGCCGTTCGTCAATCCGCCGAAGGTGCTCGCCGCCGATGACGGCCTGATCACGTTCGGCTTCTCGTTCCATTTCGAGATCGCCGAGCCAGGCAGCTCGCGCTTGTTCCGATCGATGTAGTCTCGCGGCGTGCGGGCCTTCGGTGCAGCCGTCTCGGTCGCCTTGATCGCCGCGACGCTGTGGCCGGTCACCCGCGACCCGCGCGCGGACAGCTTCCCGCTGTCGACGTACCCGATGTTCGCGTGGAAGCGCGAGACCCGGCAGACGTTTCGCTACGCGCTCGGCGAGACCGCCGGCGGTGAGCGGCGCATCCTCAGCCCGGGCCTCGTCGGCACCGGCGAGGTGCTCCAGGCCCTCCAGGTGATCGGTCGCGCGGTCGCCGCGGGGCGGGGCGAGGCGACGAAGCTGTGCGAGGCGATCGCGGCGCGGGTGGCGCGCGACAGCGAGCGCGCAGATATCGCCGCGATCCGGATCGTCGTCGGCACCCATGATGCCGTCGAGTACCTCGCGCGCGGGCACGTCGGTCGCGAGGTCGAGCTCTTGCGCTGCCCGGTGCTGCGATGAAGCGGCTCGCGGACTGGTGGTTCGCGCCGGCACCGGCGGAGCGACTGGCCGCGCTGCGGATTTTGATCGGCGGCTACGCGCTCGCGTACGTGCTCGTGCGGCTACCCGAGCTCGTCGGCGTCGCGCGCTACGGCCGCGCGCAGTTCCACCCGATCGGGATCACGCGCGTGCTCGACGCGCCGCTGCCGCCCGCCGCGGTGCTCGCGATCGCGATCGCGACCTGCGTGCTGCTCGCCGCGTTCGTCGCCGGTGTCGCGTTTCGCGCGCTCGGCCCGCTCGCCGCGCTCGCGCTCGCGTGGACACTGACGTACCGCAACGCGTGGGGCCAGATCTTCCACACCGAGAACCTGCTCGTGCTCCACGTCGTCGCGCTCGCGCTGTCACCGGCCGCGGACGTGTGGGCCGCGTCGCGCCGGCGCGCCCCGGCGCCCGCCGGGTACGGCTGGCCGATCAAGCTGCTCGCCGCGCTGACCGCCGCGACGTACGTGATCGCCGGCCTCGCGAAGCTGCGCATCGCCGGGTTCGACTGGCTCGATGGCGAGCTCTTGCGCAACCAGATCGCGGTCGACAACCTGCGCAAGGCGCTGCTCGGCGACCACGTCGCGCCGCTCGCGCACCTCGTGCTCGATCATCCGTCTCCGCTCGTCGTGTTCTCGGCCGGCACCCTCGTCATCGAGCTCGGTGCGCCGTTCGCGCTGCTCGGCCGCCGGCTCGGCTACGTGTGGGCCGCTGTCGCGTGGGGCTTTCACGCGGGCGTCGTGCTGCTGATGAACATCTGGTTCCCGTATCCGCTGGCCGGCGCGGCGTTTTTGCCGCTCCTGCCCGCCGAGAAGGTGCCCGAGAGAGTGATCCAGGTCGCGCGGGGAATACGCCGCCGGCTCGGCCGGTAGCCGAGCGGTTGCCCTCAAAACTACGGTTGTAGTAAGGTTACGAGGAACGTCGTAGCCATGCCCATGCCACCTCGCTGCCCCGAGATGACCCCCGCCGAGCTCCGCGTCATGAAGGCGCTGTGGCAGCTCGGTAAGGGCTCGGTCGCCGACGTCCGGGGCGAGCTGCATCGCCGCGGCAACGAGCTCGCGTACACCACGGTGATGACCTTGCTCGGCCGGCTCGCGACCAAGCACGCCGTGCTCGTCGACAAGGCGCGCGAGCCGTTCGTGTACCGGCCGGCGCATCGACGCGAGTCGGTGCTGCGCGAGCGTCTGCGCGAGTTCGTGCGCGACGTGTTCGACGGCCAGGCCGATTCGCTCGTGCTCCGGCTCGTCGAGGACGAGAGCCTGACCCGCGCCGAGCTGCGCGAGATCGAGCGCAAGATCGCCGAGGCCGAGAAGCCGGCGAAGAAAGGCGGAAAGTGAGCGCGCTCGTCACCGCCGCCGCGCTCGCGAAGGGCTGGCTCGCCACGCTCGCGATGATGGCGGGGCAGGGCACGCTGCTCGTGGTCGCCGCGCTCGTGCTGACGCGCGTCGGCCGGCTGCGCCCGGCCTGGCAGGCCGCGATCTGGCTCGTCGTCGCGCTCAAGCTCGCGCTGCCGTGGAGCCCGGCGATGCCGTGGTCGCTCTCCGATCTGATCGCGGGCCTCACGCTCTGGGCCGTGCTCGTTCCCGAAGCGCTCGCGTACGCGACCATCGCCGGTGTCTCACCGGTCGTCGGTCTGTACGCGGCGCCGCCGGCGCTGGTGCTGTACGCGGTCTTCGGGT
>DAIRFU010000310.1:6778-8333 GCA_036794935.1 Kofleriaceae bacterium
GATCTGCTCGCCGGCCTCAGCCATTCCGATGCCGCCGGCGCGCTGCCTGTCCTGCCTGCCGTCGCGGCGGCGCATGCGCCGGCTGTCACCTTCGCGGGGATCGCCTGGCTCTTGCTCGCGCTCGCGTGGGCCGCCGGTGCCGCGATCGTGCTCTCTCGCGCGCTCCTCGGCCAGCGCCGCACGTTGCGCGCCGCGCGCCTGGCGGCCGCGGCCCCCGACCACGTCATCGCGCTGCTGCACGAGATCGCGCCGCGCTCGCGCGCGCGTGTCGCCGTCGGCGATGGTGCGACCGGGCCGCACGTCGTCGGTCTCGTGCGCCCGATCATCGTGGTGCCGCCGGCACTGCTCGACGACGCGGTGTTGCTGCGTGCGGCGCTGCTGCACGAGCTCGCGCACGTGCGCCGCAGCGATGCGCTCGGCCGCTACGTCCAGATCGCGGCGAGCGCACTGATGTTGTGGTTCCCACTCGTCCGCCTCGTCAACCGCCGCCTCGATCTCGCGCGCGAGGCCGCGTGCGATGCGTGGGCACTCGAGACCGGCGCGGTGTCGCGCCCCGCGTACGCGCGGCTGCTCGTCCGCATGGCCGCGCTGCGCGCCGCCGCCGCACCGGCGCTCGCGAGTCATCACGCACTCGACGCGCGCGTCGCCGCCGTGCTCGGCCCGCCGGCGCGGGCACAGATCGGCGCCGTGCACCGCCTCGTGCTCGCCGCGTGGTTCGTGCTCGCGATCGGCGGAGCGCGCAGCGCCGAGGCGCGCACGCAGGAGCCGGTCTGCCGGTACACGAACGAGCTGGCGATCGCGCTGTTCGCCGCGTATCCCGAGGCGGACCTCGATGGCGATGGCCGGCTCTCGCGCGAGGAAGCGTGCGACCTGCAGGCAAACCTCCACAGCTCGTCGCGGCAGGCGCCGCGCCCCGAGCCCGTGCTCGCAACATTCCTTGTCGAGCCGTTGTGTTGCAATTGCGAGGGGGCGGAGGTCTACTCTGCTCCCGAAACCGTCAGCTGTCAGAAAGTCGAAGGAGTCGAGCGATGAAAGCCCTGGTCCTCTTGTTCGGTGCAACCCTACTCGCGTGTCAGGCCGACACGAGCGCGATCAACGCCAAGCTCGACAAGCTCGACAAGAAGGTCGACGCGCTGCTCGCGCAGGGCGGCCGCGCAGGCGCGGCAGCTCCGCAGCGTCCGCAGCGCCCCGAGCCTGATCGCAGCAAGACCTACGCGGTCGCGATCGATAACGACCCGTTCGAGGGTCCGGCCGATGCCAAGATCACGATCGTAAAAGCCATCGACTATGCTTGACCCTTCTGCGAGCGCGTCCGGTCTGGACGCCCAGAAGGTTCGACGATGGATGATCTGAAGAAGAAGTATGGCAACGATCTCCGGATCGTTACCAAGCACATGGTCGTGCATCCGAATACGGCCATGAGCGGCGCGCTCGCGTTTTGCGCCGCCTCGAAGCAGGGCAAGGGTCACGAGATCGATAAGCTGATCTGGGAGAAGGGCTTCAAGGCGCGCAAGTTCGATCCGGACAACTGCTGGACGAGCGACGCCGGTTGCCC
>DAIRFU010000311.1:0-8295 GCA_036794935.1 Kofleriaceae bacterium
GCAAACGATATGCGCGCATGGGTTTCGCGCAGTTGAGCGGCCGATCTGTTCAACTTTTGACAGCTCCCTCCGGGAAGCCCCTGGACGCTGACAAGATCCTGTCACCCGGCAACGATCGTCCCGCCACTGGCGAACAGCGCGCGCATTCAGTAGAAGCTAGTGTCCGGTCGGACCATGGTGGATTCGGGGCTCGATGCAATCGTGCTGGCGACGGACCCGCTCTCGCGGGTGCGGATCGCGGGGCTGACTGCGTGCGAGCGCGCCGTACGAGTCGCCAGGCGAGTCGGCGCGAACCGCGTGCTCGTGATCGACACCGACGCCGCGCGCACCGGGCTGGCCGCGTGGCGGGGGGCGCGGACCGGCCGTTTGCTGGTGATCCGCGCCGACCAGCTCGTTCACACGCCGCTCGTCGAGCCGCTGGTCGCGGCGCCGCGCGATGCGATCGCCGTCGTGCCCGACGCGCCTGCCGTCAACGATCTGACGGCCGGAGAATACGCAGGCGCGTTCATCGTCGCCGGCACGGCCGCGCGAGAGGCGATTGCCGCGCTCGCGCGCGGCGAGGACGATGCCGCGGTCGCCGCGACAATTTCGGATCCACTGCGCGTCCCGCACGGCGTCGTCGCCCGCGCGCCGATCGCGACGCGCGAGCAGCGCCGCGCCGCGCACGCGCTGCTGTATCGCATCCTGATCAAGCGGCAGGACAACGTGATCACGCGGTACCTGTACCGGCCGGTGTCGATGCCGCTGACCCGGCTGCTCGTCAAGACGCCGATCACGCCGAACCAGATCTCGTTCGTGGTCGCCGTGATGGTCGCGTTCGGCTGCTGGGTCACCGCACACGCCGAGCTCGAGCTCGCACTACTGGGCACCGTGCTCGTGCTCGTCGCCTCGTACCTCGACTGCTGCGACGGCGAGGTCGCGCGCGTCAAGCTGCTGTCGTCGCGCCTGGGCGCGTGGATCGATACCATCGTCGACGAGCTGTCGTCGGTCGGTTACATGGTGGCGCTCGGCTGGCACTGCCACCTGCACTTCGGCCCGCGCTACCTCGGCGATCTCGGGTTCGATCCATGGCTCGTCGCGATCGCGGTCAGCGTCGTCACGTACCTGTGGAGCATCTACTGCATCTACTACAACATCATCATCGCGGTCGGCTCGGCGAACAGCCAGGACTACGTCGGCCGGTTCGAGGTCGTGCCGGGTGCGCAGCCGACGTCGGTGCGGCTCGCGCCGGCTGCTGCAAAGGCGATCGTGACGAAGCAGCCGCTGCCGCGGCCACTCGAGTTGGTCGTGACGTACCTGCCGTACCTCGTGCGCCGCGACTTCATCTCGTGGGCGGCCGTCGCGTTCGCCGCGCTCCACGTGACGCAGATCGGGTTCGGGGCGCTCGTGCTCGGTGGCGTGGTGTCGGCCGCGATCCTCACCGGCGATCACGTCAGGCTGCGCTCGCTGCGGCGGTCGATCGAGCGCGGCGGCATGCGGCTCGAGGCACCCTGAGCGATCCGCGTCACGGGCGCGCATGTGACACCGCAACGCAGTCCCGTGTAACAGCGGGACCGCGTTGACACTCTAGCGATCAGATGCCCAAATGCAGGGGTGAGCGTGCGCCAGGCCGTGACCGCCGCATCGACCATCATCGTGGCGATGTTGCTCGCGTTCAGCGTGCCGGTCTCGCAGCTCCGCACGGTCTCGGTGCAGAGCGAGTGCTGCTGCCCCGAGCCCGACCACTGCACGTGCCCCGATCACCAGGCGGACGGCACGCCCCAGCCGTCGATGCGCGTCTGCCACAAGAAGACCATCGAGCTCGTGTCGCCGGTGCTCCCCGCGTTCGTGCCGCCGGTCGCCGCGCTCGCGCTCGCCCCGCAGCGGGCCGCGGTCGACGCGCTGTTCGCGCTGCCCGCGCCGCACGCCGCGCCGACTCCTCGCCGACTCGACGCACCCTCGTAGCGACGCGACGACGCACGCCTGTCGTCCGCGTGCGCGGGCAAGCCTCGCGCTTGCACGCGTGCAGTCCGTCATCACTTCGCTTCGAGGTTTGCCATGCGTTTGATTCTGCTTGCTGCCGTGCTGTTGTTCTCCGCCTGCTCCGACGACGATAACGGGGCCGAAGCCTTCGACACGTACCAGGATTGCTACAACGATCATCACGAGGAGGAGGCACTCCCCGTGCAAGAGGCGATCGTCGTGTGCTGTCTCGAGCATCCGATCGCCGGCGTCACCGAGGTGTGCGGCCAGACCGCCGCCGACTGCGTGACCTACCTGGGCACGAACCTGTCGTCGACGAGCGCGACCCAGACCGAGGTCCAGGCCGCCTGCGACGATTACGTCGCCCAGAAGGGGATGTAGCTCGTACCATGGCCATGCGGTTGTTCATCGCCGGCCTCGTGGTGCTGACGGCGGGTTCGGCGCGGGCCGAGCACGCGCACGGCATGCACCACGGCGATGACGCCGAGCACGTGTTCGGCGCCGGCATCGCGATGGTCGCGGCGTCCTTCGACACCATGCTGTACGGCGGCAACTACCAGGGCCTGTTGCCATCGCTGCACTGGTCGCGCGGGCGGTTCGCCGCGGGCGCGAGTACCGGCCTCTACCGCATCGAGGAGAATGGTGCGCGCATCTACGGGCTCGGTGACGTCATGTTCCATGGCCAGGTCACGCTCGTCGGTGGCCACGCCGCGCGCGCCGGCGTCGTCGCCATGGTGTCCGCGCCGACCGGCGACGACCTGCACGGCCTCGGCATGGGGCACGCGATGGTGATGCCGGCCGCGTTCGGCATGTGGACGATCGAGCGCGTCGCGCTGAGCGCGACCGCCGGCTACAGCCGCGCGATGGGAGGCGACACCGATCACGATCACGGCCTGTGGCCGATCGTCGATCCGATGAACATGCAGGAGCTGACGTGGACCACGGGCGGCGACGTCGCGATCACGCCCAAGGTGAGCAGCGGGGTCCGGCTGGCGGGTGGCATCCCGATCGGCAACGGCGACCAGCGCCTGATCGGTGCGCTGCGCGTGGGCTGGGCGAGCGGCCGGTTCGCGACCGGCGCCGAGGTCCAGGCTGGATTCATCGGCGATCCATTTCACCTGCGCGGTGTCGTCTCGACCGCGCTCAGCTTCTAGGAGCATGCATGCGACTCGTCTGGATCATCCTGCTCGCCGCCGCCTGCGGCCCCTCGCCGACGCCGACCGGGACCGTCTGTCCGGATCCCGACCCGATGACGCTCAGCTACGACAACTTCGGCAAGGACTTCATGACGAAGTACTGCACGTGGTGTCACGCGAGCGACTTGCCGCGCTCGCAGCGCAACGGCGCGCCGCTCTATCACGACTTCGACTCGCTGCTCGGCGTCCTCGAGGTCGTCGACCATATCGACGAGCAGACGGGCTACGGCCCGGACGCCAAGAACGAGCTCATGCCGCCCGATCGCTGCCCGAGCACGCCGGGCGGGTCGCTCGACAGCGATTGCATGAAGCCGACGGCGGAGGAGCGCACCAAGCTGGCCCAGTGGCTCGCGTGCGAGCGCGATCGGCCCCACACGTTCGTCGATGCGGGCGTCGACGCGGCCGTCGACGCGCCCTGAGCGTCAGTCCGGCGTGCCCGGCATGCCACACGCGATCCACTCGCCGAGCTGCTCGCGTTCCTTCAACGTCGGAGACGGATCGTCGGGCGGCATCCCGGTGTTCGTCGCGGCCGGGCCCGCCGCCGTCGTCTCGTCGATGTGATTGGAGACCGCGCGGATCCCGTACAGCGTGTCGAAGTCGTGGAAGCTCGGCGCGCCCTGGCGGTCCGCGCCCATCAGCTCGCTCGAGTGACAGCGCGTGCAGTACTGGGTCATGAATCCCTTGCCGAAGCTCTCGTACGTGAGCGTCGAGTCACTCGGGCACACCGACTCGGTGGGCGGTCCGAACACCGTGTCGCTGCCGCACGCGGACAGCAGCAGCAGGAGTGCGAGGCGCTTCATTGCCACTTCCATGTCATCTCGCCGTAGAGGCCGACCTGGACCTCGATGTTGGCGGTGACGTTGCTGCTGTTCCTGATCAAGAGATACCAGTCCCCGTCGCCCGGCGGCACGAACGGGTAGTCGACTGTCATCTTGTCGTACTCCTCGTAGACTGTGACCGTGTGGCCGGTGGAGTGGCTGTGGATGTTCCAATCGAGCCGCATCGGCGCTACCAGGTGGATCTGCGCCAGGTCGCTCGGACCGCCTGTCATGATGCCCTCGACGAGCTCGTCCGGCGCGAGTGTCTGGATCTCCATGATCGTCTCGCGTGCCGGTGCTGCGTCGACGGTCAGATCGGCGTCGCCGGCATGCGCGGCATCGGGATAGTTGGGAAGTCCGTCGTCCCCTCCGCAGGCGGCGAGGAGCGCGGCCAGTACCAGGGCGCGGGTCATAGCGTGAGCCCCGGTGGGATCAGATCGCACGGCAGCTGGCCATTCGGCGCCATCGGAACGCTGGGCTCGTCGATGCAGCCGGTCGGTCGTTCGGACGTCGCGTCCATGCCCGCGTCTTGGCGGTTCTTGTCATTGTTGTCACCGCAGCCGGCGAGCAACGCGAACACGATGAGCCACCGCATGGTTAGTACTTCACCCAGATCTCGTCCCCAGCGGCGAGATCCGTATCGAGGGCAGTGACGCCGGGAGTCATCCCGATCAGCATCGCGACAGCCATGTTCGGACTGAACGCCGCCTTGCCCTTCCAGATGATCAGTGTGTCACTGAAGTAGTACTTGAAATCATCAAACGCGACCGCGGTGCTAAGGGTCAGCTTGTTCCAGCCGCGCTCGTGCTGCTGCGGTACCACGTACAGCACCGGCGACGGATCGGGCTCGCCTCCCTCCCACAGGACCGTGACTGGGTTCACGCCGTCCATGCAGGTCTGCGTGAGGACGAACGGAATCTGCGTATACGGAGCGTCAGGAGTGGACAGCTTCACGCTGAGCTCGTAGTAGCCGAGGCTATCGGCTGGCTGCAGGTCGGCGACGTCGCGCGTCCACTTGATGGACGTAACCGCCCCCTCCGCATCCATCGTCATTTCCGGCTTGGCGCCGAAGTCGCTGGGCATCGCCCGCACCGTCTTGCCGTCGATGCCAGCCGGGATATCGATCTGGACCGACATCGTGTCCAGCTCGTGCTCCTTCAGGGGATCGTTCGCATCTTGGATCTTGCAACCGTGATTGATCGCGAACGTGACTACCTGGCTCGTTTTTGCGGGGGCCGGTTTGGGCATGAGCCCGACGTGAGCGGAGGCGACGGACGGAAGGAACAGCGCGAGCACTGAGAGAAGATGGTGCTTCATGAATATCTCCAGACCGCCAGCCGAGCACGGCGGTCGTGTTTACGAGTGAACCGAAAACGAGCAGTACGAGGACGGCCGGCGCTCTGCTAGGACGGTCCCGGCAGGCGCTCCGGGCTCGGCGCTGCGTGCGGCTGACTGACGACGTATTCGACGACCGCGATGCGCATCGGCGGCGCATGGATCGCGACGAGGTCGGGCGCGGCGAACGCCGGCGCTTCCGCGCTCGCGATCGTCTCGCTCGTCTTGTGACACACGTTGATCGTGGGCGCTTCGGGACCCTGCGTGCCGTGATCCGGACAGTGACAGCGGCTCTGATCCGGGCAGCAGCACTCGACGCGAACGGACACGAGGCGCAGCTGGGACACGGGGACCGCGAGGACGACGATCACGCCGATGAGCAGCGAGTACAACCCACGCGTCACGGTGTGACTGTAGCCCGACCCGGCCCGGAGGCGTCAACACCGGGTGGGCTGGTGCGGCATCACCGACTGATGCCCCCGGTTCGCGTGCGGCCACAGGACCCGGTCAGGGCGCTCGCGACCGTGTCGAATCGCACGCCGGGCTAGCCGACGGCCCAGATCACGCCGACGCAGCACGACACGAGGCCGGTCGTGACCGCGAGCCAGCGCTGCGCCCGCGCGCCACGCGCGACGTGCTGGAGCGCCACGCCGGCGAGCCCGGTCGTGATCGCCATGCCGGCGACCGAGCCGATACCGAACACGGCCATGTAGACGACGCGGGCGGCGCTCGTGGGCAGCTCGGCGAAGGCGAGCGCGGTGAGCGCGCCGCTGCCGGCGAGCCCGTGCACGATGCCGACGGTGAGCGGCCGCCACGCGAGCGCGCGCGCGCCGACGTGGACGTGCTGGCCGGCACCCGCGTGGACGTGCTCGATAGGACCATGGCGGTGGCGCGCCGGCCTGCCGCCCTGGTTCGTGACGCCGCGGTAGACCGCACGCGCGCCGAGCACGACGAGCATCGCGGCGACTGCGAGCTCGAACGCGGCGCCGACCCGCGCGGGCAGGGCTGCGTCGAGCAGGACGAGCACGATACCGACGGCGAGCAGCGCGAGCGTGTGGCCGAGGCCCCACACGAGGCCGAGCAGCGCGGCGGCGCGCGGGCTGCGCGAACCGGTGACGAGCGTCGACACGGCCGCGAGGTGATCGGGCTCGAACGCGTGGCGCGCGCCGACGAGCAAGCCCAGCGAGACCGCGGCCGTGGTGGCGATCACTCGACCCGCTTCATGATGTGAAAGCCGTAGTCGGACTGGACGACGCCGACCTCGCCGACGTTCAGGCGCAGGCCGAGCTGCTTGAACTCGATCACGAGCTGGGCGTCGGGCGCGACGGGGTAGGCGCGGGCCGTCGTCGCGCTGCCCGGATCCTCGGAGTGCTGCTTCATCAGCATGTCGAAGTCGGCGCCCGCCGCGATCTGCTTCATCAGCGAGCGCACGAGCGCCTCCGCCTCCTGCTTCGTGCGCTTGGCGGCGCGCGGATCGCTCGCGCTCTCGAGGTCCTTCCAGCCGATCAGGATGTGCTTGACCTGCGACTGATTCGCGACCGGCTCGCGGGCGAGGATGTCGGCGGAGATCACGTCGGAGCCCTGCGCGACCGGTTCTGGTCCGGTCATGCGGTTGTTCATCGCCGGTCCGCCTCGCGAACCGGGACCGCACGCCGCGAGCAGGAGCGCGAAGACGAGGCGATTCATGCGCAGACGCTATACCAAATTGCAGGGTATAAGAGCGCGGATGTCCGAGGACGTTCGCATGCAAGAGCTGGTCGAGATCCTGCCGCCGCGGATCTGGTACCTGACGTCGAACGGCACGGACATGTGGTGCCGCCGGCCGTACGGGTTCCTGTTCTCGACGGGGCAGGCAGCCGAGTCGTTCGCGGCGGCGATGGGGACCGGGGAGGAGCTGTTCGCGGTCGGCCTCGACGCCGGCGCGCTGATCAACGACGACATGCTCGCCGGCCTGCGCAACAGCGCGGTGACCCGGCTGTTCATCGATCCCGCGATCGATCCGGACAGCGGTGACGTCCACGGCAAGATCTTGCGGCTCGCGCCGCTGACCTGAGCTACGCGAGGAGCGCGAGCAGGTCGTCGCGCGTGATCGAGGCGGCGGCGCCGGCTTCCGAGAGTGCGGCATTGGCGAGCCGGCGCTTCTTGTCCTGCAGCTCGAGGATGCGCTCCTCGACGGTGTCGCGCGCGACCATCCGGTAGACGAGCACCGGTTTGTCCTGACCGATGCGGTGCGTCCGGTCGGCGGCCTGATCCTCGACGGCCGGGTTCCACCACGGATCGACGAGGAACACGTGATCGGCGGCGGTCAGGTTGAGGCCGGTACCGCCGGCCTTGAGCGACAGCAGCATCACCGGCGGGCCGTCGTCGGCCTGGAACTCGTTGACCACGCCCGCGCGATCGACGGTGCTGCCATCGAGCCGCGAGAAGCGGGTGTCCGCCGCGCGCAGGTGCGGCTCGATGAGATCGAGGAGCGAGGTCCACTGCGAGAACACGAGTGCGCGGTGGCCGTCGGCGACGACGTCGGCGAGCGCCTCCATCAGCCGCTCGAGCTTCGACGAGGACTGCGCGGTCTCGCCCGTCCGCATCCCGCTCGGCAGCAGCGCGGTGTGACACGAGGCCTGGCGTAGCCGGAGCAGCGCCTCGAGCGCCGCCATGATGCCGCCGCCGGACTCGAGCAGCTTGACGATCTCGCGCTGGGTCGCGGCACGGATCGCGTCGTAGGTGGCGCGCTCGGTGTCGTCGAGCTCGACGTACATGATCGCGTCCGTGCGCGGCGGCAGCTCCTTGGCGACCTCGCGCTTCATGCGGCGCAGCACGAACGGCCGGATCCGCTCGCGCAGCCGCGCGGCGGCATCGGGATCGCCGAGCCCGATCGGCTCGGCCCAGCGCTCCTGGAAGTCGGCGCGGCCACCGAGCAGGCCCGGGTTCGTGAAGTGCAGCTGGCTCCACAGCTCGTCGAGCCGGTTCTCGACCGGCGTACCTGA
>DAIRFU010000312.1:0-8295 GCA_036794935.1 Kofleriaceae bacterium
GATCGACGCCGCCGCGGCGCTGTGCGATCGCACCGCGCGTGACGACGTGGCGCGGGTATTCGAACCGCAGCTGGCGCGCATCAGCGCCGGCCGGAGGCACCTCGATCACGCGCTCGCCGCGATCGATCGCTGCATCGCCAGGCGCGCCGCGCTCGGCGACCTCGCCGCTGCCATCGCAAGCGCGCATACACATCACAGCGACTGAGGCGCGCGCGGCGTGACCTCGGCGCGCGCTGCAGAGAAGAACATCGGGACGTGCGCGTGTGCGGCAGCGCCCGCGAGCACGTACGTGAAGCTCCCGGGATGCCGTGTGGGGAAACGTCCGCTAGGTTGCGACTATGAGCTCTGGCACGGTCAGCGAGTACATCCGAAGCCAGCCGGCGAAGATCGCCGACCTCTGGGAAGCAGAGGTGCGCCGCGACCTGCCCGCCCTGCGCGCGATGTCGCGGCCGGTCCTCATCGATCACATGTTCGAGTTCCTCGACGGTCTCGCCGACTGGATCGATGGCCGCACCGAGGTCGCGGAGGTCGCGTTCTCGCACCTCGCCGAGGGCCACGCGCTGCAGCGTCTGGGCTACGGTGTCGGACTCGAGACGTTGACGCGCGAGTACTCCAAGCTGCGCGTCGTGCTGCTCCGCGAGCTGCTCGCGCTGCCGCCGACCGACGAGGTGCGCGAGGAGATGATGCGGCTCCACGAAGGCATGGACCGCGCGATCAACGAGGCGATGCACCGCTACGCGACGCGCCGCGAGGAGGTGCGCGAGCGCTTCGTCGCGATCCTCGGCCACGACCTGCGCGACCCGCTCAGCACGGTCGTCATCTCGGCGAACATGCTCGCGGCAAACCCGAGCCTCAAGTCGGAGCACCGCGTGGTCGCGTCGCGGATCGTGCGCGCGTGCGATCGCATGCAGCGCATGATCAGCGACGTGCTCGACTTCGCGCGCGGCCACCTAGGCAACGGCATCCCGGCGAACCCGACGCTCAACGACATGGGCGAGATCTGCCGCGCCGCCGCCGACGAGATCGTCGGCGCGAACCCCCAGCGCGAGGTCGTCGTCGAGGTGGACGGCGACCTGCGCGGCGCGTTCGATCGCGACCGCGTGCACCAGGCAATCACGAATCTGCTCGCGAACGCGGTCCACCACGGCGAGGGCCGCATCGAGGTTCACGCCTACGAGACCGACGACCACCACGCGATCGTCACCGAGGTGACGAGTCACGGCGACATCATCCCCGACGAGCTACGCGAGCGACTGTTCGATCCGTTCGCGCAGGGCGACATCGCCGGCCCGCGGCATGGCCTCGGCCTCGGCCTGTTCATCGTCCAGCAGATCGCGCTCGCGCACGGCGGGCTGTGCGAGGTCGAGTCGACCGAGGCCGGCACGACGTTCTCGATCCGCTGGCCGCGCGCGCCGGGACACAATCGCCGCGTCGCCGCGATCGGATAGCGGGCTGCTAGCCGAACCGCGCCGCGTGCCACGCCGGCAGCTCGGCCATCGAGCCGAACACCGCGTCGGCGTGCGCGAGCGCCTCGGCCGGGTCACTGCCGGTCGCGACCGCGACGACGGTCGCGTTGCACGCTCGCGCCGCCGCGATGTCGTGGATCGTGTCGCCGACGACGACCACCTCGCGCACGTCGCGGCCCTCGCGGCCCCGCCGGATCGCCGCGGCGACCAGCTCGGCACGCACGCGCGAGTCACAACCATAGCCCCCACAATCGAACCAGCCGGCGAGCCCGGCCGCGCCGAGCTTGGCATCGGCACCGGGCCGCACGTTGCCGGTCGCGATGCCGAGCCGCACCGGCTGCGCGCGCAGGTAGGCGAGCGTGTCGACGACACCCGTCAGCACCTCGACGCCCTTGCCCGCGAGCAGCTCGTGGAGTAGCGGGATGTATGCCTCGATGAACGCGACGCGCTCGGTCTCGGTCGAGGACCGGCCGAGCCGGGCGACGAAGATCTCGTCGATGATCTGGTGATCGGTCTTGCCGCCGTAGCGGATGCCGTCGCTCGCGTTCGCGATTCCGTGCAGGTCCGTCATCACCGCATCGAACGCGGTGCGGCCGGAGCCGGCGGCGTGCAGCAGCGTGCCGTCGATATCGAACAGGTAGAGGACCGTCACTTCGCCGGCTGACCGTCGAGGGCGGGCGGCGCACCGGTCACCGGCGGGCCGAACTTCTTCAGACACGCCTTGTCCTGCTTGCACCAGCGCTCGAACACGTTGATGAGGCCGTCGAACGTGTCGCGCAGCGCCCAGGCCTTCTCCTTGAAGGAGCCCAGCGACTGCGCGCGCAAGAGACCGTCACCGAACGCGCCGCGGATCCCCTTGCATGGCGCGTCCTTCTCGTACTTGAGCGCGGTGCCCTCGTAGACGCGGAAGCACGCCTCGTAGCCCTCGGGCGAGTTGCGGTTGTAGAGCGGCGCACCGATCGCGATCGCGTCGCCGATCGAGCGCAGCACCTCCTCCATCTGCTTCTCGGAGCAGCCGGTCCAGATCGTGACCGGGTGCTCGGGGATCTTGCGCTGGATCGGGATGTCGTCCGCGGACTCCGCGGTCTCGCTGTCCTTGGTCGCCTCGGCGAAGTCGTCGAACGTCATCGCGATCGGGTGCTGCATCAGCGGCTTCAGGTAGTTCGCGGGCACCGCGAGGTTGATGAGCTGGCCCTGCGTGATGATCGCGGTGGTCACGCCGATCACCTCGCCGAACTGGTTGAACAGCGGGCCGCCGCTCGAGCCCTGCGAGATCGCCGCGCTGATCTGGAGGATCGTCATGTCGTCCGACAGCGGGCGCACCGACGAGATGAGGCCATCGGTGATCGAGTAGTCGAACACGCCGAGCGGGTTGCCGATCGCGTAGACGCGGTCGCCGGCGTTGACCGCGCTCGAGTCACCCAGGCGCAGCTTCGGTAGCTTCTTCTTGGGGTGGATCCGGATCAGCGCGAGGTCGTGCGTCTTGTCGACGGCGGCGACGACGGTTGCCTCGTACTCGGTGCTGTCCTTGTAGAGCTTGACCTTGACCTTCGACTCGCCCTCGATGACATGGAGGTTCGTCGCGATCAGACCCTTCTCGTCGAGGATGAACCCGGTGCCGACCTTCGAGTCACCAGCCTCGATCCGCACGATCGCGGGACTCGAGGTGTCGATGATCTCGCGGGGCGACAGGTTCTTCGAGGTGGTCTTCTGGCTGGCTCCGCAGCCGGCCGCGATCGCTACGGACACGAGCAGGGACGACCAGCGCATGATCCGATTCTAGCCCGCCGCGTCGCGCGCAACCACCCAGCCGCGCGTCCCCACGAATCGTGCGCTATCGCGCAGTTCCCGCGCCGCTGCCGGCCTTGTCGTTGCTCGCCGGCGCGGTGGGCGGTGCAGGCGGCGGCGGACCGAGGCGGATGTGACGAAGCGCTGATTCGCCGGCGCGCCGGAACCCGGCTGGATCGACGCGCGGGTCGATACCCGACTTGACGCCGGCATCGAGGTGCTGCTGGTAGAGCCGCATGCGGATCTCCTCCCAGCTCGGGCACGCCGCGGCGTCGCCCTTCTCGCGGACCACCTCGCAGGCGGCGAGCGCCCGGTTCGCGTAGTCGAGGGCCGGCACGACATCCAGCTCCTCGACATAGGCACCGCTGGCCGCGATCAGCGCGCGCCAGCGGGTGGGCGAGTCCTTCGCCCGGTCACTCATGGTGACCGCGGACTCGACTGCCCAGTCCTTGAGCCCGGCCTCGCCCAGCTTGCGCGTGAAGTCTTCGATGGCCTTGCCATCGCCAGGCGACGCCATCGTGCGTGCCTCGGCGAGGGCCACTCCAAACTCGTCGCCCTCGATCGCGTTCTCGGCGTACATCGGCCGCGGCGGCAGGAAGATCGCGACCGCGACCACGACGAGCACGGGAACGTCCATGAGCGAGATGAAACGCCCGACCGCCATGAGTGCATGGACACTACCTCATCCGGTCGCGTTGCGCCTTTCTGGCCACCGGGCGCTGTCCTCGTGGTTCTGGCGCGTTGCACAACTTGGTCAGCGGGGCAAAAGGCAACGGAGCGTCCCAAGATGCGACGGCGCTCGGAACCGCACCTACATCGGCGCCCCATGTCGAATCCGCACGTTGTGGCGTGGATCATCGGTTGCACATCGGGCGCTGACCAACTTCAAGACCCGCACCTGTTGGAGGACTGTTCATGCTCACGGCTATCTCGACCGCGTTTCACAAGGGGGACTGGGGCATGTGGCCCATCCTCTTCTGCTTGGTTGTCACCGTCGCGATCATTGTAGAGCGCGCCGTCTACCTGTTCCGCGCATCGGTCGACAAGGACAAGCTCCTTGCGCTGCTCAAGAGCCAGGTGATGAGTGGCAACGTCCAGGGCGCCATCAAGGTGTGCTCGGGCAACCCGACGCCGATGACCCGCATCGTCCAGGCGGGCCTCATGAAGTTCAACAAGAGCGACGACGAGGTCCAGGCTGCGATGGACGAGGCCGCGCTCCGCGAGCTCCCCAAGATCAACGCGCGCACGCCATACCTGGCGATGACCGCGAACTTCTCCGTCATGATGGGTCTCCTCGGCACCATCGCAGGCATGATCAAGTCGTTCGGCTCCGTCGGTGGTGACGAGGGCGGCAACAAGGCGACGGTCCTTGCCGAAGGTATCTCCGAGGCGCTGAACTGCACCGCGTTCGGTATCTTGGGATCGCTCATCGCGCTCCTCGGCTACTCGCTGCTGCAGGGCAAGACCACGCGGATCACGGACGACATCAACGAGGTCACCGTTCAGGTTGTCAACCTCGTCACGACGCACCGCGCGCAGATGCAGCCCCAGGCATAGGCCCTCCTCGCAACCGTTCAACCCTTAGCGAGGAGGCAATGCCATGGGCGCATCAGTAGGTACAGGCGACGGAAAGAAGAGCGTCAACGTAGAGCTCAACATCGTTCCGTTCATCGACCTGATGAGCTGCCTGACCGCCTTTTTGTTGGTCACTGCGGTCTGGGTGAACATCGCCCAGATCAACATCCAACCGAAGGGCAAGAACCGCGACACGTCTCAAGTCCAGCAGGACGACGAGTCGGTCACGCTATCGGTGCTCGTGCAGGCAGACCGCATCTGGGTCGGCCTGTCGCGCGTCAACGAGTTCCAGGAGATCCCGAAGAAGGGTGACGACCAGGACTGGGAGAAGCTCGAGACCACGCTCAAGGAGCACAAGGCCTCGGCGTTCTTCGCCGACAAGACAGCCATCGAGGTGGCTGGCGAGTCGACAACGCAGACACCGGTTCAGTATCAGGACATCATCCACACGATGGACGTGGCCATCAAGGTCGGCTTCATCGACGTCGGCTTAACCGACCCCGCGGGCCTGGCCGCGCGGCCACAAATGTAAGGAGGCGACCATGCCGGTACATGCAGCAGGCCCACGCCTCTATCGTTCGGTCCCGTTCAAGTTCCTCGTCAAGCAGTCGGGGTCGGCTTCGAAGGCCGCGACCGCGAACATCGCGCTGAACCTGACCCCGTTCGTCGACATGATGACGATCTTGGTCACGTTCCTCCTGATGGTGTTCTCGTCGACCGGTCAGCTGCTCCAGGCCCAGAAGGGCCTCGAGCTCCCGATCGCCGAGGCACGCGACACGTTGCAGCTCGCGCCCGTCATCATCGTGACGCGCAGCGAGATCACGTACCAAGGCCAGCTCGTCGCCACGACCGAGAGTGTGCTCCGTGATGATTCTCCGACGTTCAAGATCGATGCGCTCTACGAGCGCCTCGACGCGGCGGCGAAGAAGATCAAGGAGGACGTCGCACTCGGTAACCACGTGTCGAAGGATCTCCTGAAGGCCTGTGACGAGGCCAAGCAGGGTATCCGGCCGCAGGCGGGCCACATCTGCCCGGACGGCCTGGCGATCTTGCAGGCGGACGAGAGCACCGATGTACGATTGATCAACAAGATTGTGAATACGGCCAAAGCGGCCGGCTTCGACAATCTCTTGTTCGCCGTCAAGAACAAGTAAGGGGACTCATGATTCGACTCGTCGCGCTCACCGCGGCGTTGCTGGTCGGCCTCGCTGGCTGTCCGGACAACCCGTACAAGGCTGAAACCTGGACCAAGCAGCTCGACGATCCGCGTGAAGCGGAACGCGCGGTCACGCAGCTCGAGCAGCTGGGTAACCCGAGCGCGATCCCAGCGCTCGGCAAGGCGTGGGAGTCGCAAGGCAAGCCGGTCCGCTTGCTCCAGGTCATCATCAGTCTGGCCCGTCCGCTGACGCCCGAGCAGGCGAAGGCGACGTTCATGACCGACTACGAGAAGAACGGTCGCAAGGCGAGCTGGGATCTCGCCGAGCCGTTCCTCATCAAGGCGCTCACCGATGTCGACGACGCGAACCCGCGCTCGGTCGACAGCGCCCAGAAGGCCGCCGACGCGCTCGGCGAGGCCAAGCTCGAGGCCGGCCTCGACGCGCTGATCGAGATCGCGGCGAAGCCCGTGTCGAAGAAGCTGATCGCCGCGCAGGTCGCCGCGATCCGCGCGATCGGCAAGTACAGCGACCAGAAGGCGAAGGCCTCGGGCGCGCTGGTCAAGATCATCGAGCGCGAGGCGCCGGACCACCCGCGCACCGCCAAGGACAAGGAGCAGCGCCGCGCGCTCGAGGAGAAGTTCGGCTTGTTCCTCGGCGTCACGGGCGCGTCGATCAACGCGCTGTCCGACCTGCGCGTCCCGAGTGCCGCGAAGACGCTCGTGCTCTCGATGTACCGCACGCCGGAGCTGTTCACGCAGATCCGCCGTGCGCTCGTCGCGTCGGGCCCGACCGCGCTAGAGCAGCTGACCAAGATTCTCCGCGACCAGAACCCCGAGGTCGAGCAGCTGTTCAAGGACAAGAAGCTCGACCGGTACTGCGGCGACCGTAACGACGCGCCGCCCGACCAGTGCCAGCCGGTCTCGGCCAAGTACTTCTACCCGGCCATCGTGATCGGTGACTTCTACAGTGCCGATGAGAAGGTGGTCGACGCGCTGCTCGACGCGCTCAAGAAGCCGGCGTATCCGCAGTACTACTCGGACGACCAGCCGAGTGGCAGCACGCAGTACAACGCGATCTTCGACGCGCTCCGCAAGATCGGCTCGCCCCAGGGCGCCGACCAGGTGCGCGCGATGTGGGAAGTCAGCAGCGGCGGCGGCAAGAAGAAGGGCAAGCATGCCGAGGCCGCGCCGTCGGGTCCCGACCTCATGACGCGGATCCTCGCGATCGGCGCGTATCCGTTCATGACGCGCGACGGGTCGGGGACCGAGGCGCTCGGCAAGATCGCCGGCGACAACAGTGCCGACGACAACCTGCGTACCGAAGCGGCGACCGCGTTCGCCCGCCTCTCGCGCAACGCCTCCGACGTCAAGGTGCTGACCCAGCTCGCAGACAAGTACTTCGACGCCGCCGCGAAGAAGAAGAAGGAAGCGGCCGGCAAGCCGAAGAAGGACGCCGACGCCGCCGACAAGGAGCTCGAGAAGGCGAAGAAGAAGCTCGACGACGTCAAGATGGCACTGCTCAAGAAGACGAAGGATCCGTCGTCGACGGCCGAGCAGATCAAGGCGGCGACCGAGGAAGCGAAGAAGCAGGAAGACGAGTACAAGCTCGCCAAGAAGGACCATCGCGAGAAGACCGCGCCGTACAAGCAGGCCGAGGCAGCCGCGAAGGCGTACAAGGGCTACGCGCGCATGTTCCAGACGCACATCGCGCGGATCGAGGTCGCCATCCGCTGCAAGCAGGACCTCAAGTGCTTCGTGGCCACGCTGAAGCAGACGCCCGACCAGTCGGCGAAGCACCTCACGCCGTACATCAAGGACATCAAGGACTGGACGAAGGACGAGAAGCTCGGCCTCCTCGAGGGCGAGGTCGAGCGCGCGATGCTGGAGATCGGCAAGCAGGGCGCGAAGGCGGCCGACCTGACCGATGACCTGCTCGACGCGGCGAAGAGCGACGATCGCCTGATCCGCCAGAGCATCCTGCTCGCGCTGCCGAAGATCGCGAAGCTGCCGTGCGCCCACTGCGAGAGCAAGCTCGACGCCGCCATCAAGGCCGGCGAGGGCAAGACGACGCTCGGCGATCTCAACCTCGAGACGACGATGCTGCGTAACTACTTCGCCTGGGCGGGTGGCCGCAGCCCCGCCAAGCCGACGCCCGAGGCGCCGGCCGAAGACAAGAAGGACTAGCTCCTTCCGTTCCCGTGAAATCAAGGAAGCGCCGGCTGGGGGGCCGGCGCTTCTGCTTTTCGGCGTCCGAAAACTTGCCGGACACGGAAGGCATGCTCAGCGTGTTCGCATGCCGGCGAAGGATCC
>DAIRFU010000019.1:0-23892 GCA_036794935.1 Kofleriaceae bacterium
GCCGATGACGACCGACCCGGAAAGGGTGTCGCAGGAAGAGAAGCAGGCGCTCGTCCAGAAGGTCGTCGACCTCGCGGCCGCAAACAAGGAAGTGCTGACGGTCAACGCGTCGGTGCAGCTCTCCGCCGAGTGGAAGTACTTCGCCTCGTCGGAGGGCTCCTACATCGAGCAGGAGGTCTACACCACGACGCCCAGCTTCAACGTAACGGCGCGGAAAAACGGCGAGACGCGGTCACGCAACTTCACCGGCGTCCCGGGCACCGGCGTACTGCTCCGCCGGTTCGCGAGCGGCAGCCGCACCGTGAACGTCGCGCCGCGCCCCGGCCCCGGACTCTCGGCGGTCAGCGTCCCTTCGTGCAGGCCGACGAGTTGCTTCGTGATCGCGAGTCCGAGCCCGAGGCCGCCCTCCGACCGCGTGAGCACCTCCTCGTGACGCTCGAACGGTGTGAACAGCCGGCGCAAGAAGGGCTCCTCGATGCCGCGCCCGGTATCGGCGACCGCCACGCGCACGCTCGGCCCCTCCCGTACCGCCGAGACCCGGATGGTGCCGCCCGGCGGGGTGAACTTGACCGCGTTCGACAGCAGGTTGTCGAACACCTGCCGCAGCCGCGATGGATCGGCGAGCACGCGGCCGAGCCGCGGCCGGATGTCGCCGCTGATCGCGATCTGCTTGGCCGATGCCGCCGGCAACGCCGCGTCGAGGGCGGCTCGCAGCACGCCGTCGATCATCATGCGCCGCCTGTCGAGCCGCAGCTTGCCGCTGATCGCGCGCGAGATGTCGAGCAGGTCCCCGACCAGCCGTGATTGCGCACTCGCGCTGTCGCGGATGGCGTCGAGTGCCCGTCCCCGCAGCGAGAGGTCATCGATGTGCTC
Source organism: Kofleriaceae bacterium (assembly GCA_036794935.1). Lineage (GTDB taxonomy): Bacteria > Myxococcota_A > Polyangia > Haliangiales > Haliangiaceae > JABFXX01. The sequence goes on from DAIRFU010000019.1 coordinate 874, forward strand.
GCGCAGCACGGTCTCCCACAGCATGATCGTCGTCACGGGTGCGCGGAGCTCGTGGGACACGGTGGCCAGGAAGTTGTCCTTCGCGCGGTGCGCGGCCTCCGCCTCGTTGAGCGCGACGAGCAGCCGATCGAGCAGCGCGATCCGCTGCTTCTGCGCGTCGTGCGCATCGTCGACGTCCTCGGCCGCCGCGTACCAGCGCGTACCGTCGGAGCTGAACCGGAGCTGGTGCCAGCGGTAGACGCCGTCGCGGCGGCGCAGCCGCGCCTCGGTCTCGACGGCCGCCCTGCTCCCGAGCGTGCGCGCGATCGCCTCCTCGCAGCGCGCCACGTCATCGAGGTGGACGTGCCGCCGCCAGTCGCCGGCCGGGTCGGCGACCGGTTCGGTGGTCGCATATACGAGCCACGCGCCATTGTAGAAGTCGACGCCGGCGGCCACTCCGCTCCAGAGCAAGCAGGCCGGCTTGACCTCGAGGCGGCGGGCGAGCACCTCGTCCGTCGTCTCCAGACACGAGGCCACGAGATCGCCGCGATGGCTGCCGGCGCGGACCGGCTCGACCCGGAACCGGCACGCACGCTGGATCGAGGCAGGATCGTCACCTCGATGAAACTGCAGCTCGGGCACGAGCACCGGTGTGTCGCTCCGTTCGGCGTTCGCGAGCACGTCGAGGAGCGGCCGCACCGGCGCGTCTGCCACGCCGAAAGTGGCGCGCCAGGCGTCGCTCGCCGCGATCACCTCGTAGCTGCGCGAGCGCAACACGGCCAGCGGAAGCGGGGACACCGCGACGAGCTCGCTCGCACGCGCCTCCCCCCGCTCGGTTGCCGCCTCGAACAGCTCGCGCCCCAGCGCCACCGCCCACTCGAGTGGCTTCACTCCGCGAGGGCCCCTTGGCGTGCGGCGGCCCGGATCATCTCGACGATCGAGTGGGTCGCGAGTTTCTTCATGATGCGCTGGCGGTGGGTCTCCACGGTGCGGCGGGCGATGAACAGCCGCGCTCCGATCTCGTCGTTGCTGTGGCCGCGGATCAGCAGATCGAAGATCTCGCGCTCGCGCCGGGTCAGCCGCTGCAGCGGCTCGTTGCTTCCGTTGTGGACGCGCGCCATCACCTCGTCGCGGGCGACGTTCGCGGCGAGGTAGCGTTCGCCGGCGAGCACCGCGCGGATCGCTGCGGTGATCTCCTGAGGAGGTTGTGTCTTGAGCGCATAGCCGCTCGCTCCGGATCTCAGCATTGCCGCGATCATCACGGGTTCGTCGAGGACGGAGAGCGCGAGCACTTTGCAGCTCGGCCGCACGTCGAGGATCTGTGACGCGAGCGAAATACCACTCGTCGTCGGCATCAACACGTCGATCACCGCGATGTCGACCGGCTCGCGACGCGCGAGCTCGACCGCATCGATCGCATTCCCCACCTCGCCAAGCACGTGCAGGTCTGGCTCGAACGCGAGCACCTGCGCGAGCCCAGCCCGGAACAGAGGGTGATCGTCGACCAGAAGAATCTGAGACCGGAGTACCGCCGCCATACTCGTCACCTCTTGCAACTCGAACGCCGTGGACCGAGGTACACGTGTAACTCATTCCCGGTGGGAAGCATCACGAATTTTCGCGCGATTCGCGCAGGAACAACGCTGCTGGAATTTTCGCTTCGACATTCCGCGAGCGAGGCGACCTGCCCCATCGAGTGATCAGGTCGGACTGAAAATTTCCGGCGCACGACGTCTCGAGCATGACGCTCACTCCATCGGCAAGTGCCATGGGGTTCATTACAGGACGATGACGCGCTTATAGATTTGCGCCGATGCTCGCTCCGACCGCCCAGGTGTGCATCGCGGCGAAGCCGCCATCGCGACCCGGATCGACGATCAGATCTTCCTCGACCGCCGGCCGGAACGTGAACCGAACGTCGGCATCGATACCACGATGGTCGTGGCGAATCCCGGTACCCAAAGGAATGACCATGAGGTCATCCGGATCGTTGATTCCGACTGCAGATGTCGCGAAGTCCGAGTCGCTCATATCGTAACGACGCCAACCGAGTCCCGCGAAGCCGAACGGCCCGAGCCGGAGATCCCCCGCGCAGCGCGACGAGGGCGTCCTTCCTGTCGCCTCGCGGAGGGAGCATCGCGCGTGCCGCGGGGGGCTACGTCGGCGACCGTATCAGCGCGCGCCGCGCAGCTCGCCCATCACGCGCAAGAGGCGCGGCACGTCGACCGGCTTCTCGACGTAGCCGCACCCGAGCGCGCGGATCGCGGCGGCGATGCGTGGCTCCTCGGGCGGGATGCCGGACAGGATGAGGCTCGGAATCGGCGCATGCTCGATATGGAGGCGGTACAGCAGCTCGATGCCGTCGCTGCCGCGCAGCCGCGCATCGACGATCAGGAGCTGCGGGCGGCGGACGCGCACGCTGCTCTCGGCCTCGCTCGCGCTCGCGGCGAGCGAGATCTCGTATCCATCGTGCTGGAGGATCTCGGAGAGCGCGCTCGCCTGATCGAGGTCGTCGTCCACGACGAGCACGTACGCGCGCTCCAGCTGCTTGCTCCGCGCCGCCTCGACCGCGGCGCCTGCGCGCGCCGTGACCGGCAGCTCGAAGAAGAACCGCGATCCAGACTCGCGCCGACTCTCCACGCCGACCCGGCCACCGTGCGCCTCGATGATCTTGCGGCTGACGTAGAGGCCGAGGCCCGATCCGTTCTGGCCACGCGAGGTCGATGCGCGGCGATACTTGTCGAACAGCGTCGCCATCTCGTCGTCCGGGATGCCGGGTCCCGAATCGATCACCGACACGCACGCATGACTCGCGGTGATCGAGAGCCGGACCAGGATCGAGCTCTCCTGCGGTGCGTACTTGAGCGCGTTTTCGATGAAGTTGGCGATCACCCGCTCGATCCGGCCGTCGTCGCACGCGACGATCACGCGGCTGCTCGCGTCGAGCAGGACCCGGTCGCGATCGATGACCGGCAACACGCGCTCGAGCACGCGCTCGAGCAGGCTGCGCAGCTCGGTCGGCCGCCGCTCGATCGAGAAGTGACCCGCATCCAGCGAGCACAGGTCGAGCAACTCGTGGACGAGCCGATCCATGTACGCGACGTTGCGCTCGATGCGGTCGACCTGGTGCGGAGAGGCCAGCCGATCGCCGAGCAGATGAGCCTCGAGCGCGATCGTCGAGAGCGGGCTCTTGAGGTCGTGGACGATCTCCGCCATGTCCTCTTCGCGTATGGAGGCGCGTTCACGCACGCCGAGCCGCACGACGATCAACACCGAACCATCCTCGGCCGCGCACATCACGAGCTCGCTCGCGATCCGGTCACCGTTACGGTGCAGCACGTGAACGCCGCGGTCCGCCGAGACGAACCGGATTCCGCGCGGCGGCACGTCGGACGTGAGTGGGCCTCGCTGCTCGGTCGCGAGCAGCGACTCGATCGCGGTGCCGATCAGCTCGTCGTCGACATAGCCGAGCACGGGCTCGACGTTGCGATTCGTCGCCCGGATGATCCCGCGGCGATCGACGACCAGTACCGGGTCGCTGGTGCCTTCGAGATCGATCTCGATGTCCCACGTAATTCCAGTGAGCCCGAGTGCGTTCGTCGGCAGCACTGGAAGATTGTCACTCGTGCCCGACGCGAGACTCGGCGGTGACGTCGCCTCGCATGAATTGCCCACGTCGTTCGCTTCGTGCACCACGACGAGCCCACACATGGGCGCATTGATGCCGTGCGGCACGGCAGCGCGCTATCCGGGCTTTTACGCAATTTCAACATCCGGAACTCGAGCGCGCGATCGGCTATCGATCCGGCGCACCAAGTGCGCGCCGGGCCCTCACTCGCGGCGATTCACCGCAGCGCGCACGACGTCGGCGAGCTTGGCCGCCGACGCCGGCTTTGCGAGATGCGCGTCGAAGCCGGCAGCGGCGCAGCGAGCTGCGTCTTCGCGGGTCCCGCTCATCGCGGCGAGGAACACGCGTGGCTCGGCCGTGCGGATCTCGCGCGCGACCTCGTAGCCGGTGCGGCCGGGCAGATCGAGATCGAGCAACACGATGTCGGGCATGAACGTGGCGAGCTCGCGCAAGGCAGCCTCACCGCTGAGCGCCGGACGGCATTCGTGCCCGAGCAGCTCGAGCAACGTGCAAGATGCCTGAGCGGCTTCTGGATAATCATCCACGACGAGGATGCGCATTCCGATGCTTCACTGTGGCTCCCGGCGATCCGCTTGAACAGTAGAGTCCCCTCAATAAACCTTGCAGTCCCTCGCAGCGGGTAAGGCCACGGAAAGCCGTCTGGGTGCTAGGGCAGACGCGCTTTGAGCTGCTTCGCGGCGAGCGCGTAGCCACCATCGGCGCCATCGACGAAGTGAACGTGGTTGCCCTTGTAGTCGTGGACGATGCACGTCATCAGCGCGGCAGACGACCTGTGCACCCCGAACGCGAGGGTACCCGCGCGCTGGCGCTCCTCGAGCAGCGCCTCGATCGCGTCGAGCTCATCGGTCGAGAGATCGAGCACCATGCGCAGCATGCTGTCGAACTTGCGGTAATCGGTGTTGCGCACGACCTCGGCGCGGTAGCGAGCGCCATCGAAGCCGGCGAACGAGCTCCCCTTCGCGAGGAGCCGGCGGCCAACGACGTTCTGGACCTTCGCGCGCAGTGCCGACCAGCGATATCCGAAGCTACCCGCGCTGCCGCCGCGCAGCGCCGACTCCTGGCGAAACGCGGTCGGATCGGACGCGAGCACGAGGCTCGCCTCGGTCAACGGAGCCCTGCCCTCGGTGATGCTCTCGAGCGCGGCGACCACCGAACGATACGTCTCGTGTGCGGTTCGCCGATCCCCCCGCGCCTGGATGATGAGGCTCGCGATCGTGCCGCGCCGGTTCGCGAGCGGTTGCCAGCGGCACTCGAAGCCCCTGAGGTCTGCCGAGGCTGGCCCCTCGTCGGACACCGCAAACCGCGCGGCATGCGCTGGATCCTTGAGCCACTTCTCGGCGACCGCGAACCCGTCGCCGGCGAACATCGCGAACGATGCGTGCTCGCTCACGCGCATGCGTGCCACCGCGATCTCGTGCCCGGCCGCACGGAGCTCGCGGATGCCGATGATCCCGGTGCGCAGCGCGAGGTCGAACGCGGAGCTCGCCTTCGCACGAATGCCGCGCAGCGCCGGCCGGACTGCATCCAGCCCCGACTCCGGCACCAGCACGGTCGCGCCATCCCCGCCGAACACGAACGGCAGTGCGATGCCCGGCAGCGCGTTCTGGGTCGCGACGATCGAGGCGACGCCGACCGCGTTGACGTCCTTGTAGCGGCCGGCCTCGATCGCCCGGGTCGAGCCCTCCACGTCCGAGATCACGACCGCCCAGTCGTCGGGCGCAGGGTGGTAGCGCTCCAGGCTGGTCGCGTCGATGAACGAATCGAGCAGCGGCAGCCGCGCATAGAACGTCGGATCGTCGGTATCGGGCTCGATCCGTCGATCTTCTCCCATCCCCGGCCGGGGTCAAGGAATGCGTACGGTTGATCGGGGGCACCGGCTACTTGCCGTCGGCAGCACCGCGGCTGCCCACGGTCGCGAGCAGCTCCTCGAGCCTGGCGAGCGGCGCGGGCTTGATGACGTGGTGGTCGAAGCCGGCCGCGATCGCGTTCGCGACATCCGCAGGTGTGCCGTACCCGGACAGCGCGATCAGCGTCAGCTGCTCGAGCTCGGCGCGCTCGCGGATCTGCCGGGCGACGGCATACCCATCCATGGCGGGCAGCCCGATATCGATGAATGCGATGTCCGGCCGGGTCGTGGTCAGGATCTCCAGCGCCGACGGCCCGTCGGGCGCGTCGATCACCTCGTGGTCGCGCGACTCGAGCAGCATGCGTAGCATCTCCCGAGCGTCTTGCTGATCATCGACGACGAGGATCCGGCAGCGAGGAATCGAGCTCGCGCGGCCCGTTGCCGCCCGGGGCTCACGGGCGGACGCGACGGGAATGCGGACGACGAACTCGCTGCCGCGGCCGGGACCGTCGCTCAACGCCGTGATCGTGCCGTCGTGAAGCTCGACGATATTCTTGACGAGCGACAGGCCGACCCCGAGACCGCCACGCGAGCGGTCGAGGCGCTGGTCCGCCTGCACGAACAGCTCGAAGATCGAGTCGCGCAGCGTCGGATCGATCCCGACGCCCCGGTCGAGGACCCGGATCACGACCATCGCGTCCTCGACGGCCACGGCCAGGTCGACCTGGCTTCCCCGTGGCGAGTAGTTCGCGGCGTTCGAGAGCAAGTTCACCACGACCTGCATGAGCCGGTTGTGATCGCCGTCGACGTGCACGGCTCGGTCGAGTCGCGACACGTCGAGTGTGACGCCGCGCTCCTCGAACAGCGGACCGATCGCCTCCACCGCCGCATCGATCGCGAGGGTGATGTCGGTCGGTGCGCGCCGGAGCTCGAATTTTCCACGCGTGATCCGTGACACATCGAGCAGGTCATCGAGCAGGCGCTTCATCTGATGCGTCTGCCGCTCGATGACGCGGTGACAACGAACGACGGTCGGGTCGTCATGGCTGGTGAGCAGCGTCGAGGCGTTCATCACGGCAGCGAGCGGATTGCGCAGCTCGTGCGACAGCATCGCGAGGAACTGCTCGCGACGTCGGGCGGTCTCTTCGGTGTCCCGGAGCAGCGCCTCGATGCGCGCCCTGCGGGCCTCGAGCTCTTCTTGCGCCCGCAGCATCGGCGAGACGTCGCGGCCGATCGTCGAGACGCCGGTCACCTCCCCGCCCGCATCGAACATCGGCGACACCGACACCGAGATCGTGATCGGCGTGCCGTCCTTGCGTACTCGATACGAGAGCGCATGCTCGACCTTGTCGCCGCTCAGGATGCACTGGACGAAGCGATCGAACTCGAGCTCGTGGCCGCGCTGCATCAGCTTGCGCGCGTCCATGCCGATCGCCTCCTCGGCGGGGTAGCCGTAGAGACGCTCTGCACCCTGGTTCCACGACACGATCGTGCCGTCGAGGCTCTTGCTGATGATCGCGTCGTCCGATGACTCGACGATCGCCGACAGATGGGCGAGGCGCGCCCGCGCCTTGTCGAGCGCGGTGATGTCGGTGAGCGTGAGCACGACGCCCTGGATCGGCGCGTCGGTGCTGCCGTTGCTCGCGCCGTTCATCCGCTCGTCGATCCGATACGGCAGGATGCGCAAGAAGTAGGGAGTCCCCGCGCTGTCTCGCACGTCGGCCTCGACGGTCGTGCCGTCGGTTCCGGCGCGCGCGATCTCCTGCATCAGCTCGGGCCGCAGGATGTTGTGCGAGAAGTCGCTGATCTTGCGACCGACGTCGCTGTTGAGGAACCGGAACACGCTCGCGATCCGCGACGTGAACCGACGGATGCACAGCTCGCGGTCCAGGAACACGGTGCCGACGTCGGTGCCCTCGAGCAGGTGCGCCATGTCCGTGTTCAGCTCGCGCAGCTCCGCGATCTTGTGCTGGTACTCCGCGTTGACGGTGTACAGCTCCTCGTTCACCGAGTGCAGCTCTTCGTTCGTGCTCTGCAGCTCCTCGTTGGAGGCGACCAGCTCCTCGTTCGTCGCCTGCATCTCCTCGTTCGAGGTCTCGAGCTCCTCGATCGTCGCCTGCAACGTCTCGCGCGTGTACGCGAGCTCGGTCTCGAGCTGCCGCATGCGGTCCCGCGCGGCGTCGTCTGCGGGGAGCGCTTCGAAGGGCGCGCCCTCGACATCCGCCGCGTGGCTGGGTTGCAGCGTGACGAGGACATGCCTGGCCGCCGTGCGGGGGTGCGTCAGCGGGATCGCGGTCAGCGTGCAGCGGGTGTCCTGCGCGGCACTCGATACGCGAACCCCGGAGTACGACACACGCGTGTTGTCTCGGAGCGCGCGCTGCACCGCCCCGCCGACGACCGCGCGTAACTCGTCGTCGAGCAGCTCGAGCACGTTCGTCGTCGGTCTGCGCGGCGGCATCTGGAGCAGCTTCTCGGCGCCGTTGAAGCTGTCGACCAGGCTGCGCTGCTCGTCGACCAGCAGGCTCGGAGGCATGAACATCTCGAGCAGCTGATCGTACGTGGCGAGGACCAGCGGATCGGGACCGTGCGGGCGCGGCAGCTCGAGCGGAACCACCGGGCGCGCCGCAGCGCGGCTCAGGGGCAGGCGAACCTGCGTGAGCAGGTGAACGTCGCGCCGCTTTCGGTACACCTTCCAGTGCTCGTCGAGGGTCGTGAATTCATCTCCGAGCGCGCCGGGCGTCTCGCTCGAACCCAGGAACAGGATGCCGCCGGACGCGAGCCCGAAGTGAAACAGCGACAGGACGGTGCGCTGGGGCTGCGGCTGAAAGTAGATCAGCAGGTTCCGGCACGAGATCATGTGCATCTTCGTGAACGGGGCGTCCTTGGTCACGTTGTGACGCGCGAACACGATGAGCTGCCGGAGATCCGCCGAGACCTGGTACCCGCTCGCGCGCTGCGTGAAGTAGCGCGCTCGCCGCTCGGGGGACAGCCGAGCGAGCTGTTCCTCCGAGTAGATCCCGGTGCTCGCGATCTCGAGCGATGGCTGGTGCACGTCGGTCGCGAGGATCTTCAGGTTGAGCGGGCGGTTGGTGCGCGAAAACGCCTCGTGGAACAGGATCGCGAGCGAGTACGCTTCCTCGCCCGTCGCGCAACCCGCGACCCAGAGCCGCATCTCGTGCTGGGGTGGAACACGCTCGAGCAGGCCAGGAATGACCTCTCGCTCGACGAAGTCGAACGCCTCGTGGTCGCGGAAGAACTGGGTCACACCGATCAACAGATCGTGATAGAGCGCGTTGAGCTCCGCCTGTTCCGTGGCGACGAGCCTGGCGAATGATTCGAGCGAGGACGCTCGCGCGAGATCCGCACGGCGCTGGATCCGGCGGCCGATCGTGGTCGTCTTGTACATCGAGAAATCGATGCCGTAGCTGTCGCGCAGCATGCGCAGGATCGCATCGACGGACGGGTCATCGCTGAGCACCGCGATATCCTGCGGCGTGTCCGTTGGCGGCAGACCGCAGAGAATCCTCGCGAGATCCTGCGGTGGATGGACGTGGCCGACGACCCCGGTCGCGGCCGCGGCGAGGGGCATGCTGTCGAACTTAGCGCTCGCGGGGCTCTCGGCGAGGACGAGGCCGCCGTTTCGCTTGACCTCCTGGACGCCGCGCGAGCCGTCGCTGCCGCTCCCCGACAGCACGATCGCGATCGCGTCGGCTCCGACGTCCTGCGCGAGCGACCGAAAGAACGTGTCGATCGGCAGCGAGAACGTGTGCGGCTCCTTGTCCGTCAACACGAGGTGACGGTCGCGAATGATCATCTCCTTGCGCGCAGGCATCAGATAGACGCGGTTCGGCTCGACGGCCATGCCGTCGGTCGCGATCGTCACCGGCATCTCGCAGTGCCGCGCGATCAGCTCGTCCATCAGGCTTCGAAAGTCAGGTGACAGGTGCTGAACCACGATGAACGCCATGCCCGTGTCCGGCGGCAGTGCACCGAAGAGCCGCTCCAGCGACTCCAGCCCGCCCGCCGAGGCACCGATGCCGACGATCCGCCCTGCTCGCTTCGGCGGATCGCCATTCGGGCCGTCCGTGTGATCGTGAGTGGGGCTGTTTTCGTCCTGCAACTGTGGCTCCTGTTGAACAGAGCAGCTGCCATTACAGGAATCAGGCCGAATTGGTGCCCTCGCTGGCGGGGCGTTCGTTCGTGAGTGGATTCACGTATGTGCGTTACCGGATAGCGGAACGTGCGAGCGATCGTGTCACGCGCTGCGTGCGCGACCGTCGCACTCGTGCGCGTGCGCCACGGGATCTCCCGAGCACGGCTGCCATGACGCCGCGCGCCTGTGCGCCCGGTCCACGATCGTGATGCTGCAACGTCCTGCGCCGGCTCAGGGCGCACAGCCCGGCAGCGTCACCACGTGGGTGTGCACCGTGTTGCCGTGGGTCACCGTGATCCGCGCTTCGGTATCGGCGCAGTTGGCGGGCGTGAAGCAGAACGGGATGAGGTCCGAGAGCTGCGCCGCGGCACCATGGAGGGCGCCGAGCAGGCCGCCATCGTTCGCGATCCCGACATGGCGGCCGCCGGTGGCGTCGGCGAGCGCGGCGAGGCCCGCAGCATCGGCATCATCGCCGATCGCCACCGTGTAGATGGCGACGCCGGTCCCATCCACGGCCAGCCCGGTGAGATCGTCGAACGTCGTATCGATGCCGTCACTCTCGTCGCTGTAGCTCGTGTCGTGCTCGTCGGCGGAGTTGTTCTCCCGGCCGTCGGTATAGACGAGCACCGATGGCGTGCGCGCCGGATAACACTCCCCGGCCGGCGTCGCGTCGATCTGGCTGGCCGCGAGCGTGTCGCGCGCGAGCCGGACGCCGTCCCACAGCGCGGTCCAGCCGTTGCTGACGAACATGCTGTCGATCGCGGTATCGACCGGCGCGGCATCCGTGGTCGGCGCGGCGAGCACGCTCGCGATCGTGCTGACGCGGATCAGACCGACGCGGTCGGGCGGCTCGCGCGTGAGGATCACGCTCGTCATGTGGTGGAGCGCGTCCTTGACCGCGGTCAGCTCGTCGAGCGTGCTGCCGCTGTTGTCGGCGACGATCATGACGTCGAGGAGCGGCGGGCCGTTGCCGAGCGAGACGCCGGTCGCGGGATGCCACGGCCCCGTGCCGGCCCGGGTCTCGACCGTGACGCCCGCGGCGGTCTTCGCGATCGGTGCGCCGCTCTCGTCGACGAGGCTGAGCGTGCCGCCGTAGCTGCCCGGCTGGATCTCCCCGAGGTGGGCGACCGCGATCGCCGGATCGGGCTCGTCGGGGCTCGTGCAGGCAGCAGGCAGGACACACAGGCTCACGAGCAGCGGTACAGCGCGCATCAACCTCCACGCTACGAGTTTCGCCGCGGCCCACGCAACGTAAGAATCGCGTCAGGTCCTCCTACATGAGGGGTCAGCGTGCGCGGCGCGCGGCTCGGGTCGCGCCGATGTACTCCCAGTGCCAGGCCTCGCGCCTCACCGTCCGCTTGAACCCGAACGCACGCGCGTGCCGCTCGAGCCAGGCGTAGATCCGGTGGTCGTCGATGAAGATGTCGACCGCGCGTCCGCTCTGGTGATTCGAGTAGCCCGGCCGGGCCGCGAGGTTGCCCCAGCCGGCGCGATAGCGCTCGTAGAGCTCCTGCTGCTTTTCGTGGCTGCGAAAGCCGCTGCGAATCCCGAGGTGCACGCCGGCCGTACGGGCGGCCTTCGCCATCGCCCGAAACGCGCGGGCGGTCGCGGCCTCGAGCTCGACCCCGCCGACCACGACGAGCTGGACCCGGGTCGGCCGGCCGTGGCGATAGCCCGTCACGGGGCGCGCATCCGCGTGCCGGGCGAGCCAGCAGAGCGCGAGGGTCAGCACGAGCGAGAGCCACCAGCGTCGCATCAAGCCGTCCAGGATGCGGCCAGTTCGGTGTTCGGGCAACTGCGTTAGCCTGGGTCCGGCGGTGCAACCCGGGACGAGCAGTCGACCAAGCACGCCGGGTCGTTACGCTTGGAGTGCAAACGATTGTCCTCGAACCGCCGGGGCGGCGTGGCCACGTGCTTGCTAGTCGAGAGGGCCATGCGCAGTTTTCCGATCTGGTTGCCGATCCTGACGCTGGTTTCTGCCTGTGCCGCGAGCCCCGAGGACGGCGGCAGCGAGATCGACGCGTATATCCGGTCGTTGCCGTACCTGCCGGTGGACGAGGCGCAGGTGATCGCCGGCGGCGACAGCGAGCCGAGCCGCGATGGCGACTACTCGTGCACGACCGAAAATCTCCGAGAGACCCGCCAGCTCGATCGCGTGGTCGGTTACGCGGCGAACTCCGACACGCTGTGGCCGGGCGCGCTCGTCAGCGCGGACTCGGTCGCGAGCGGCCTGTTCACGCAGATCGTGTTGCCGCGCTCGCCCGAGACGTTCTCGGTGAGCCTGGAGAACCTCGCCGGCACCAAGCAGGCGACGATCGCCGAGCCGAGCCTGTCGGCGTATCGCGACGCGCTCGCCGGCGTGCTCGCGTCCGAGATCACGGGCTCGACGCCCGCGAACATCTACTCGGAGATCGAGGAGGTGCACTCCGAGCAGCAGCTCAACATGGCACTCGGCGTGGAGGCGAGCTGGGCGCTCGGCCTCGCCAGCCTGAAGACGAGCTTCGACTGGCAAAACCAGGCGGTGCGCTCGCGCTACGTCGTGCGCTACACGCAGGCGTACTACACGGTGGACCTCGACGCGCCCGAGGCGCCCGGCGCCATCTTCGCGCCGTCGGTGACGCTCGCCGATGTCGAGACCAAGCTCGACGCCCAGCACCCGCCGGCCTACGTGTCGTCGGTGACGTACGGCCGGATGATCGTGTTCACGTTCGAGTCCGCGTACAGCTCGACCGAGCTCGGCGCCGCGCTCGACTTCGCGTACTCCGGCGGCGCCGACGTGTCGGGCGACGTCTCGGTCACCTACAAGGACATCCTGTCGAGCAGCAAGATCACGGCGTTCATCCTCGGCGGTGACGCCGGCACTGCGGTCAAGACGATCGACAGCTACGAGGCGCTGATCGACTTCATCAAGACCGGCGGCAACTACTCGCGCGAATCGCCGGGCGCGGCGATCGCGTACAAGCTGAGCTACCTGCAGGACAACTCGCCGGCGCGGATGTCGTTCACGACCGACTACGAGGTCGAGCACTGCGTGCGCGTCGCGCAGAAGGTCAAGATCACGCTCAATTCGATCGCGGTGGACGATGTGGGCGGTGACCTCGGCGGCGACCTCGAGATCTTCGGCAAGGTGACCGCCGCGGGCACGACGCTCGGCACGCTGCTGGACAAGAGCGAGGGGAACCGGATCACCCTCGGCGAGGGCACATCGATCGGCACCGCGAGCCAGCCGCTCTCCGAGACCGTGATCGAGGTGTCGCCACAGGCCGGCAAGACGATCCGGCTGCGCGCGAACCTCACCGATCAGGACGACTACTTCGGGAACGACGCGCTCGGCGACGAGACGGTGAGCGCGGCCTTCGAGACCGGCTGGCGCAAGGACGTCACGATCCTGCTCACCGGCAGCAACGCTCGCGTGCGCGTCAACCTCAGCCTTGCCCCGATCTAGGCGGCCTGGGCGGCTTGTGCTCCTTCGGAGCAGGCCGCGCCCCCGGCAGGTCGTCGCGATTGCCCAGCCAGCCCTTGTGGCGAAACCAGATCAGGATGCCGGCCGTGACGAGCGCCATCAGCGCGAGCGCGAACGGATAGCCGCCCGCCCACGCGAGCTCCGGCATGTGCTTGAAGTTCATGCCGTAGACACCGGCGATGAACGTCAGCGGCAGCATCACCGTCGAGATCAGCGTCAGCGTCTTCATCACCTCGCTCATCCGGTTGTTCTGGACGCTGAGATACGCCTCGAGCGCGCTCGTGATCGAGTCGCGAAAGCTCTCGAGCAGGTCGTTGATCCGCACGAAGTGATCGAAGACGTCGCGATAGAACGGGACCACGTCGCGCGGGATCTCGTCGAACTCGCCGCGCGCGAGGCGCATCAGGATCTCGCGCTGGTGGATGCTCATCCGCCGAAGATCCTGGAGCAGGCGGCGAAAGCGCAGGATGCGCCGCAGCACCGGCGGCCCCTTCGGGGTACCGGCGCGGTGGAGCGCCTCGATCTCGAGCTTGTCGATGTCCTCGTTGAGCTGATCGACGACCGGCAGGTAGCGATCGACGGCCTTGTCGAGGATCGCGTGCGCGAGCCACGCCGGCCCCTTGCACAGCAGCGCCGGATCACGCTCGAGATCCTCGACGACCTCCTTCGTGATCTCGCCGGTCGGATCGTGGGTGATCACGAAGCTCGTGCCGATGATGACATCGAGCTCGATCAGATCGATCACGCCGCGCTTCGCGGAGTGCACGCCATGCACGATCACGTACAGGTAGTTGCGGTAGTCCTCGAGCTTGGGCGCCGAGCGCTTCTGCCAGATGTCCTCGATCGTCAGCGGGTGGATCTCGAAGACCTCGAACATCAGCTGTTCGCCCTCGCTGCACTGCCGCTCCAGCTCGATCCAGATCGGCAGCTTCGCGTCGATCGCCGCGCGGATCGCCGCGACGTCGGTCAGCGTCGCGAGCCCCTCGTTCTGGTACACGCGCGCGAACATCTAGCCACCCGCCAGGAAGATGTTCGGGAACAGCTCGCGCGAGCCGTCGGCGCGGACCGCGGCGAGCAGCTCGAGCAGCACCCGGGCCGGCTGGTCGCCGTCGAGCTGGATGATGATCGTGCGATCGATGTCGGCGCGCTTGCCGTCGGGCCAGCGCCTGGCGACGATGGCGGCGAGCGCGCGCGTCACCGGCGCGAAGCTCGGATCGGCGCCGACCTCGAGCGAGAGCCGCGGCTGGCTCTTCGTGCCCTCCTCGCCCGACGCGGACCACAGCGTCAGCCGCTCGCGCTGGAGCGTGACGACCGGCCGTAGCCCGGCGCCGTTGACCTCGGCCGAGTCGGGCAGCTGGATCGGGATCATCTGCCCGCCACCGGCGAGCAGCGCGAGGTTGCGGAACCCGCCGCGGCGGAGCGCGTCGAGCAGGCGGCCGAGCCGGCGATACGGGACAGCCGCGTCGAGCGCGATGCCGACCGGCGCGTCGGTCGTCGCCTTGGTCTCGAGCAGCCGGGTCAGCGCCACGAGCCGCGCCGGATCGAGCGTGCCCTCGGGGCCGATCGTCATGACGCGTTGATCGCCGAGCGTGATCTCGGTCTTGCCGACGGTGATCGTGGGGCCCACGCCGACCGCCGGTACCAGGCCCGGTCCCTCGATCTCGGGCGTCTCGAGCTGTGGCGCGGCCGGTGCTCGCTGCGGCTCGCGCTGGGCGGTCGGCTGCTCGCGATGGGCGGGCTTGTCCTTGCACGCGGCGCTCACCACGACCACGATGGCCACCAGGGCGATCCTCATGCTCGCGGTGGTAACACACCCCCGCCGCCGCCGATCTATCCTCACGCCATGTCTGACCTCGCGCAGCAGTTCGCCGACGCACAGGCCCGGATCAAGCCGGTCACCGGGCTGGGCAACGACACCATGCTCGAGCTCTACGCGCTCTACAAGCAGGCGACCAGCGGCGACGTCACCGGCGATCGCCCGGGCATGCTGGATCTACGCGGCCGCGCCAAGTACGACGCATGGGCGAAGCGCAAGGGGATGACCCGGGACGCCGCGATGCAGGCGTACGTCGAGCTCGTCGCCCGGCACGCACGCTGACCGGCGCGTCACCTCGTGGGCGCGTCATTTCGTGGGCGCGTCACTTCGTGGGATCGAGCGGCGCCGGATCGGAATCATCGGGCTGGCCGTCGCCGTCGAAGTCGGCCACCGGCGTCTGCGTCGTCCGCACGCGCGGCGGCTGGCCGGCGAAGTACGTCGCGAGGACCTCGGTCACCTGATCGAGCGTCGCGTAGATCGGCTCGGCGATCGTGATCGGGCTGTCGAGCTTGGGGAACGGATCGTCGCCGTCGCGTGGGCCACCCGGCACGTACTCGAGCGTGCCCTGCTCGGCGCTCCAGTTGTAGCCATGCGTCGCCGGCGAGTACTGGACGAGCACCGCGGTCTGATTGTTGACGTTCGCGGCCGCGGGTGACGCGATCTGCAGCATCCCCGCCGGGACGTCGAGGTTCGGCTGGAGCAGCTGGAGCCCGTAGCCGCGCGCGAGTGCCTCGGTCGCCGCGTTCGGCATGATCTCGTCGCCCATCACCTCGAGGCACACCACGTGGCGGCGGCCCAGGTACTGGTTCTCGATCCTGAACCGGTCCTCGAGCGCGTGGCGCGCGAACGTCAGCGAGTCCGCACCGTCGAAGATCGCCTGGAGCGCGCCGACGAGCGGATGAAACCGGTCGAGCCGGCCGGTGGTGCCGTACAAGGTCTCGGCAAACGGTAGCGTGAGGTCGGCGATATACGGGCTGTTCGGCAGGATGTGATCGACGAGACCGCCACCCGGCACGTCGAGCACGTACAGCCCGATGCTCGGCTCGATCGCCGACAGGTTCGTGCCGATGATCGTGCCGAACGACTCGCCGAGATACGCGACGCGCGTCGGATCGAGCGCCGGCATCGTCGCGTACGGCGCGGCCAGCGCGGCCAGGCTCGGCGTGGTCTGCACGAGCTGGGCGACGCGCGAGAAGTCGAGCGTCGACTGCCGGATCGTGTCGCGGATCGCGCTGATGTTGAGGAACCCCTCGAAGAAGTCGAGGTACGTCGAGAGCCCGGTGTCGTCGCCGAAGCCGTCGCGCAGGGCCCGGTCGCCCGTGAAGTCGGGCTTGACGCCGAGGTTGTTGCCGACGTCGGTCGGGTTGTAGCGCGAGCCATGCCCCCACATGTCGATCGCGATCAGCGCGTAGCCCTGCGCGGCGAGCGGCTCGGCGAGGTTCAAGACATCGTGGCGGCTGCCGCCGAGGCCGTGGCCGAACACCACGACGGGGAAGCCGGTCGCCGGCACGCTGCCCTTCGGCAACACGATCGTGATCGGGATCGAGTCGAGCCCGTGCGTGGCCGGATCGGTGTAGTGCACGATCGGCACGCCGCCCGCGCCGAGCGTGAACGTCTCGTCCTCGGGACCATCGGGCGTGCAACCCGTGCTCGCGTCGACGCAGTCGTCGCCGCGAAACCGCGCGATCGTGATCGTGCCGGTCGCGACGACCGCGATGTGATCGTGCGCGATGCCGGTCGGGTTATCGGTGCCCCAGCGCTCGAGTCCGGCGCGCGGACCGTCGGTGGCGCGCGTGGCGTCGCCGAGCAGACCAGCGAGCTCGGTGTCGCTGTCGAAGATGAGTGCCGGGTCAGCGAACGCGAGCGTCGGTGCGGGTACCGCGGCGGGGCTGCCGAGCAGGTTGCGCGCCTTGACGAGCGCGTCGCTCGCGCGCTGGGTCGTGAACACCGCGATGCCGGCGATCCGATCGGCGAGCGCGAGCAGCGCGCGCAGCTCGGCGTACGCCTCGGCCGTCGTGCGCCAGCGCACCGGCGGATCGTGCGCGAGCCGCGCGAGCTCGAACGCGCCGTACACCTCGCGGCCATCGGCGCCGTGGACGTCCGTGGTCAGCACCGCCGCATACCGCGTGCCCTCGCGCAGCTGCGTCCCCATCGCGGGCGCGCCGCTGATCACCTGGCGCTCGGGATCGTAGCGCCACTCGAACGGCAGCGGCGCGCCGGCCTCGGCGGTGTCCGCATCGGCGTCGAGCACCATCAGCGCGTCATCGAGCGTGCGGGTGAACGCCGGGATCGTCGCCTCGTCGAGCGCCCCCTCGACGAAGAACTCGACCGTCGGCCGGAGCCCGAAGCCGTCGAGTGCCTCGAGGTGCTCCGCGATCAGCTCGTGATGCTGCTGCGCCATCCCCTGCAGGCCCGCGATGCGGCCGAGGTGCGGCCCCTCGCGCCATGCGTCGCTCGGAAACGGCGCGCGCCCGTACGTCGGCGCGTCAGGCCCGAAGTCGAGCAGCAACCGCGCTTGATGTTGATTGTCGCCGCACGCGGCGGCCGCCATCCAGAGCCAGACCAGCAGGTTCCTCACGATCGAGCATCTTATCTAGTTTTGCTTGCAGTCCCCGGCTCGAACTGCACCGGTGGTCAGACAATAGCGCGCGTGGATCTGCTCGGTCGGAGCCCCGGCCGTCGCCCGCGACACGACGCGCAGGTCGCACGTCGCGGTCGGTGCCGGCGTCCGATCGAGGAAGATCGCGACGGGGCCATACACCGACGCACCGACGGGGATCCGATCGAGCGGCAAGAACGCCAGCTCGCCCTCCCCGGTCGCGACACCGGCCTCATCTTGACAGCGGATCTGCGTCGCGAACCGGCGGCCGGGTGCGAGCGGCTCGAACAGCGTGAACAGCCCGCTGACCAGCGCCGTGCCGTGGCGCAGCTCGAGCGATGCACGTGCGATCTCGACGGAGCTCGCGGTCAGGTGTGGCGGTGCCGGGAACGTGCCCGGCGGACAGCCACCGTCCGCCAGCTCGCCGTCGC
The DNA here is from genome assembly GCA_036794935.1 of Kofleriaceae bacterium. Taxonomy (GTDB): domain Bacteria; phylum Myxococcota_A; class Polyangia; order Haliangiales; family Haliangiaceae; genus JABFXX01. The sequence goes on from DAIRFU010000019.1 coordinate 18,810, forward strand.
GGTAGCACGCGGCCGCGATCGTCTGGTCCTCGCCGCGCAGGAAGAACGTGGCCTCGCACGCGCGCGCGACATCGGTGAACGGATCGGGCCGGAACAGCGTCGCGAGCCGCGGCCCGGGCGTCTTGCCCTCGGTGCTCGCCGGGTACACGACGTTGTAGCGGCCGACGCGGCACATGATCCGCGCCGGCACCTGCAGCTTCGTGTCGGCGGCCTCGACGCGATAGCCGAGCACGAACGCGCCCGGCGATTCCGGCTGGGCGGTGAGCTCGACACCGCGGATCGCGACCGGCGCACCGGTGACCCGGAGGTCGATCGAGTCGCGGCCGGCGCCCTGCTCGACCGCTGCCGCACGCTGCTCGCCGGCATCGCGCGAGCACGCGGCGAGCACGACGAGGCACCACGGTTTCACGAGCTGAATCTACATCGCCGCCGAGGTTCGCGCCGGTGGCTGATCGACTGGCCAGGTCCACACCCCCCGTGGGTACGATCGGCCCGAGACCAAGTACGCGACGACGCGACGAAATGCGCTGGCGAGGCGTTTGCTTACGCAGGGCGCCATGCGCGTCACCGCCTGGCTCTCGTTCGCAGTGCTGTCCGCCGGCGCCTGCACCACCGACATCGGCATGGAGACGGCCCCGCAGGCCGACAACATCGACGCGTACATCGCGTCGCTGCCGTACCTGCCTGTCGATCCGCCGCAGATCATCGAGGGCCCGAGCTCGGAGGCCGCCCGCGACGGCGACTACCAGTGCGTCACCGAGAACCTCCAGGAGACCCGGCAGTACGATCGCATCGTCGCGTACGCGGCGAACTCCGACTCGCTGTGGCCCGGTGCGCTCGTCGGCGCCGACTCGGTGCTGAGCGGCCTGTTCACCCAGATCGTGCTGCCGCGCTCGCCGGTGACGATCTCGGTCAGCCTCGAGAACCTCGGCGGCACGAAGCAAGCGACGATCGCCGAGCCCTCGCTGTCGTCCTACCGCGAGGCGCTGGCCGGTATCCTCGATGCCGAGATCACCGGCTCGACGGCGGCAAACCTCTACTCGGAGATCGAGCAGGTCCACTCCGAGGAGCAGCTCAACATGGCGCTCGGCATCCAGGCGAGCTGGGGCCTCGGCCTCGCGAGCGTGAAGTCGAGCTTCAGCTTCGGCAACCAGCAGGTGCGCTCGCGCTACCTCGTCCGCTACACGCAGACCTATTACACGGTCGACCTGGACGCGCCGGCAACGCCCAGCGCGATGCTCGATCCGCTCGTCACGCTCGCCGATGTCCAGGACCACATGGACGCGCAGCGCCCGCCGGTCTACGTGTCCTCGGTGACGTACGGCCGCATGGTGCTGTTCACGTTCGAGTCGGAGTACTCCTCCGAGGAGATGGGGGCCGCGCTCGAGTTCGCCTACTCCGGCGGCTACGACGTCTCGGGTCAGGTCTCGGTCACGTACAAGGACATCATCTCGAAGAGCAAGATCACCGCGTTCATCCTCGGCGGCGACGCCGGCATGGCGGTGCAGACGATCGACAGCTACGAGGCGCTGATCGACTTCATCAAGAACGGCGGCAACTACTCGCGCGAGTCCCCCGGCGCGCCGATCGCGTACAAGCTGAACTACCTGAAGGACAACTCGCCGGCGCGGATGTCCTACACGACGAGCTACGACGTGCAGGAGTGCACGCGCGTCTCGCAGAAGGTCCGCATCGCGCTGAACAGCATCTTCGTCGACTCCGCGGGCGGCGACGCCGGCGATGACCTCGAGCTCTACGGCAACGTCAGCGCCGAGGGCTCGGACGGGCTGGTGCTGCTCGACAAGGGCTCGAGCAACTACGTGGTGATCCGCGAGGGCAGCCAGTTCGGCCAGCCGATCGCCGACGGCATCTTGAACGTGGTTCCCCAGGCCGGCCAGTCGGTCCGCTTCCGGGCCAACCTCAAGGACGAGGACGACTTCTCCCCCGACGACACCATCTGCAGCGAGCTGGTCGCGGCGCCGTTCGAGACCGGCTGGCGCCGTGACGTCACGGTCACTTGCACGGGCGACGACGCCCGGGTGCGACTCGTCTTTTCGCTGGCCCCCATCTGATGCTACGGTTCAGGGGCGTGATCGATAGGAGCTCGTAGCCGGATGGTCCGGCGCGGGACTCCGCCCTTGTGAATCACGCGACAACTGAAGAAAGGTCGGGCGGAATGAAGACCACACGGGTCACCATCCACACCCTCCGGCAGATGAAAGAGCGAGGCGAGAAGATCGCCATGTTGACCGCGTACGACGCGACGTTCGCGCGGTTGTTCGACGAGAGCGGAGCCGACGTGCTCCTCGTCGGAGACTCGCTCGGCATGGTCGTCCAGGGTAACGACACCACGCTCCCCGTCACGCTCGAGGAGATGGCGTATCACTGCCGTGCTGTCGTGCGCGGCACCACGCGCGCACACGTCGTCGGCGACATGCCGTTCATGACGTACCAGGCGTCGATCGAGCAGGGCATGGCGAATGCCGGCCGCCTGATCAAGGAAGGCGGCTGCCACTCGGTCAAGCTCGAGGGCGGCGCCCAGCACGCCGAGCTCGTGCGCCGGCTCGTCGGCGCCGGCATCCCGGTGATGGGCCACATCGGGCTCACGCCGCAGTCGTACCACCAGCTCGGCGGCTTCAAGGTGCAGGGTCGCGATGCCGGCGGCCGCGAGCGGCTGCTCGCCGACGCGCTCGCCCTCGAGGAGGCAGGCGTCTACGCGATCGTGCTCGAGGCGATCCCCGCCGACATCGCGCGGGAGATCACCGAGACCGTCTCGGTGCCGACGATCGGCATCGGTGCCGGCGTCGCGTGCGACGGTCAGGTGCTGGTCAGCTACGACCTGCTCGGCATGGACGAGACGTTCAAGCCGCGCTTCGTGCGCCGGTTCGCGACGCTGGGTACGACGATCAAGGAAGCGGTCGGCCAGTACGTCAGCGAGGTCCGCGGCGAGTCGTTCCCGTCGGATGCCGAGTCGTTCGCGGTCCACGAGACCCGAGCGCCGCAGAACGCGCTGTACTCGAGCGTCGCCGCCAAGAAGTAGCTCTGCTATCTACGAGCGATGGACCTCGCGTCGCTCGTCGAGCTCGCCCGCGGCCGGCGCGTGGTCGCGCTGACCGGGGCGGGCTGCTCGACGGAATCGGGCATCCCCGACTACCGCGGGCCGACCACACCCCCGCGCAGCCGGCCGCCGATCCAGCATCGCGAGTTCGTGGATAGCGCGGCGAACCGGCGGCGCTACTGGGCGCGCTCGCTGCTCGGCTGGCCGCGGCTCGCCGCCGCGCAGCCCAACGCGGGCCATCACGCGATCGCCGCGCTCGAGCAGACCGGCGTCGTCGCCGGCGTGATCACCCAGAACGTCGACGGCCTGCACGGTGCGGCCGGCAGCCGCGATGTCGTCGAGCTGCACGGCGCGCTCGCCCGCGTGCGCTGCCTGGACTGCGCCGAGATCACGTCGCGTCACGCGCTCCAGGACCGGCTGCTCGCGGCCAATCCCGACTGGCCGGCGCGCGCCCGGATGGCAACCATTGCGCCTGACGGTGATGCCGATCTGCCCGACGAGCTGGTCGCCGGATTCGACGTCGCGGCGTGCAGCGCATGCGGCGGCGTGCTGATGCCCGATGTCGTGTTCTTCGGCGGCAGTGTCCCGCGCGCGACGCTCGATGCGGCGTGGGCCCTGTTCGATCGCGCCGAGCTGCTGCTCGTGATCGGCTCGTCGCTCACCGTGTTCTCCGGCTACCGGTTCGTGCGGCGCGCGGCCGAGCGCAACGTGCCGATCGCGATCGTGAACCGCGGACCGACACGCGGCGACGTGCACGCACAGCTGCGCATCGATGCCCGGTGTGGCGAGGCCTTACCTCGTCTCGTGCAAGCGCTCGCGTGAGCCTGCATACAGCGCGTTCACGATCATTCCGAAGGAAGTCGCGCGCGATCGCGGCCGGGATACCATCGTCGCCATGGGCATACGCAAGCTCGTCATCATCGCAGCGCTCGTGTTCGCAGCCGCGCCGGCACGCGCCGAGGTTGGCATCGGAGCGTTCATCGGGGAGCCGACCGGCCTCGACTTCAAGCTCGATCTCGCGCGGCGCTCCGCGCTCGACATCGTCGTCGGTTACTACAGCCACTGGGACCACTACGACACCGATGGCGCCTACGGCCACGTCACGTACCTCGTCCAGCCGCTCGTCAGCCACGGCTCGAGCGTGATCGTGCCGCTGCGCATCGGGATCGGCGCGGCGATCTTCGATCAGGCAGGCCGCTTCGATGACGACCTCAACCTCGCCGCGCGCGTACCGTTCGAGCTCGGCCTGCGCTTCCGCCGCACGCCGCTCGAGATCTACTTCGAGATCGCGCTCAAGCTCACCATCCTCGACGAGTTCGACAATCACCGAACGATCGATCTCGACGGCGGGCTCGGCCTGCGCTTCTACCTCTAGCTCGCCGGCGGCGAGACCTTGCCGCCGAGCGTCTGGCTCGGGTACACGCGCACGACGCCCGCGCCACCGCCACCCGCGCCACCGGCCGTGGTGCCCGTCGCGCCGTCGACGCCGCCCGGGGCGGTCGCCCACGAGCCGGCACCACCGTCGCCGCCGTTCGTGTTGTTCTGGCCCCCCGGCGCCGGGCCCATGCCGGTGAGTGCCGAGCTGCCGCCGTCGCCGGGATCCTCGCCGCCGCCGCCCTCGCCGCCGCCGCCGCCGTTCGCGTTGATGATGCCGGTGTTCTGGATCGCCGGCGCGTCGACCACGATCATGCCGCCCGAGCCTCCTCCGCCGCCGCCCGACTCGACCGATCCTGCATAGCCACCCATGCCGCACGCCCGGATGTGGCCGGCGTTGTGGATCGCGGAGCCCGCGATCACGAGGACGGCACCGCCGCCGGCAGCGCCCGCGCCAGCCACCTGTCCGTTGCCCGAGCCGCCGGCCGAGCCGCGACAGCCGCCGCGCAGATAGCTCGGCGTCCCGCTCGCCGCTGCTGCGACGCCGCCGGTCCCACCGTAGCCGCTGACCCCGCGCCCGCCCTTGCCGCCCGCACCTCCGAAGCTGCCGCCCGCGCCGCCGCCGCCGCCGGCCGTCCCGAAGAGGCTGCC
>DAIRFU010000313.1:0-8288 GCA_036794935.1 Kofleriaceae bacterium
CGGCGCTCGAGGACATCGAGCACGCGAAGCTGATCGTGCTGTGGGGCGTGAACCTGTCGGCGACCGGCATCCACAGCGTGCCGGTGATCGAGCGCGCGATCGAGCGGGGCGCGAAGCTCGTCGTCATCGATCCGCGGCGCACGCCGCTGGCCCGGCGTGCGGATCTGCACCTGGCGGTGCGGCCCGGTGCGGATCTCCCGGTCGCGCTCGCGATCGTCAACGCGCTGTTCGCGCGCGGCCACAGCGATCTCGCGTTCCTCGATCTCCACGCGGCGGAGGTCGGCGAGCTGCGCGAGCGCGCGGCGGCGTGGTCGCTGGAGGCGGCGGCCCGCGAGGCGTCGATCGACGTCGCGGCGCTCGAGCACTTCGTCGAGCTGTACGCGGCCTCGTCGCCGGCCGCGATCCGCCTCGGGTTCGGGCTCGAGCGCAACCGCAACGGCGGCAGCGCGATCGCCGCGATCCTCGCGATCCCGGCGGTCGCCGGCAAGCTCGGCGTGCGTGGCGGCGGCTTCACGATGCACAACGGTGATGCGCGATGGACCGTCACCGCCGAGTCCGCGATCGACGCGCCGCTGCCGCCGACCCGCCACGTCAACATGAGCGAGCTCGCGCGAGCGCTCGCGAGCCTGCGCTAGCCGCGCATCGAGTGCCTGTTCGTCTACAACTGCAACCCGGTCGCGACCTCGCCCGATCAGCGCGCGCTCGTCGAGCTGCTCGCGCGCGATGACCTGTTCGTCGTCGTCCACGAGCAGGTGTGGACCGATACCGCGAAGCTCGCCGACGTCGTGCTGCCGGCGACCACGTTCTTCGAGCACCGCGAGCTGCGCCGCGGCTACGGCAACATGCGGATGTACGACTCGCCGCCCGTGATCGCGCCGGTCGGTGAGGCGCGCAGCAACAACCAGCTGTTCGGTGCACTGCTCCACGCGTTCGACCTCGTGCGCCCCGGCGATGCGATGACCGATGACGAGCTCGTCGCGAAGACGTTCGCGGCCGGCGAGCACGGCCAGACGCTGCAGGCCCAGCTCGCCGAGACCGGCGTGGCCGAGCCCGCGGGCGTGCCGCGTCCGGTCGCGTTCCTCGACGTGTTCCCGACCACGCCCGACGGCAAGATCCACCTCGTCCCCGCCGCGCTCGATCGCGAGGCGAACGGCCTCTACACCTACAAGCCCGATCCACGGACGACCGCGTATCCGCTCGCCCTGATCTCGCCGGCGCTGGCGACCCAGATCAGCTCCTACTTCGGCCAGCTGCGGCGCGCACCGGCGACGCTCGATCTCGCACCGAGCGATGCCGCCGCGCGTGGCATCAAGTCGGGCGACGCGATCCGCGTGTGGAACGATCACGGCGAGGTCCGCTGTCTCGCGCGGGTGACATCCGACCTGCGCGCGGGCGTGTGCCTGATGCCGAAGGGGCTGTGGCGCAAGCACTCGCAGAACGGCTACACGTCGAACGCGCTGATCCCGGCCGGCTTCGCCGACCTCGGCGGTCAGGGCGCGTTCAACGACGCGCGCGTCCAGGTCGCCAGGGCGTAGGTCACTTCGTCCACGCGGCGAGCTGCTCCTGCTCGTACTGGCGCAGCGCCGCGATGTCGGTGCCCTGCTCGTCGGCGAGCGCGGCGAGCGCCTTCTTCTCGAGCTCGATGGCCTTCGCGCGGTGGCCCGCCGCGAACTCGAGATCGGCGAGCGCGGCGAGCGGCTCGGAGAGCCAGCGCGTGGGCATCTGCAGGCGCTGGATCTCGTCGATCGAGCGCTTCAGCGCCTTCTTGCCCTCGGCCGTGCGGCCGACATCGGCGAGGCAGAAGCCGAGGTTCGTGAGCTGGAGGGCATGCTCGTTCTGGCCGTGGCCGCTCTGTTCGAGCATCTCGATGGCGCGCTGGAAGTGCGGGATGGCGTCCTTGCAGCTGTCCTGCGAGCGCGCGATGTTGCCGAGGCCCTGCTCGATGCTCGAGAAGTACGGCGAGTCATCGGGAAGCACGCCGGTGAGCGCGGCCTTCGCCTCGAGGTACATGCGCCGGCCGCCATCGAGGTCGCCCTGGACGGCCGCGAGGTTCGCCATCGTCATGTACGTCGCGCCGACCATCGGGTGGCGCTCGCCGTACGAGCCGACGAAGATCTTCAGCGCGCGGCGCAGGTGCGCGGCGGCCTCGGTGAACATCTCGAGCTGGAGCTCGGCGCTCGCGAGATCGTGGAGCGTCTTCGCGACCTCGGGGTGGTCGGGCCCGTACGAGACCTCGTCGAGGGCGAGGGCGCGGGCGAGCGTCTTGCGCGCCGCCTCGCGGTCGATCTGGAGCTGCGCGGCGGCGAGCTGGCCGAGCGCGGTGGTGAGCAGCATGCGCGCCGCCGGGTCGCGCACCGCCCGAATCTCGATCTGCGGCAGCACGCGCGAGATCTCGGCGATCGCCTCCTTCGCGCGGCCTGCCTGCCCGTACGCGTCGCCGCGGACCAGCGCGATCCGCTCGGATTGGTCGAGGCGCGCGCGGGTCTGCAGCGCGTCGGCGGCATCGAGGAGGCCGAGGCTGTCGCGCGGCCGGCCGAGGTCGATGATCACGACCGCTTCCTCGATCAGCGCATCGAGCAGCGCCTTGTCGTCACTCGCGGCGCCTGCCTCGCGCGCCGCGCGCGAGAAGTGGTCGCGGGCGGCGGTCGGGTTGCCGGCCTCGCGCTCGATGCGGCCGGCGGCGAGCAGCGCGGCGGCGAGTGCGCGCGGGTTGTGCTGCGCCTCCGCGTGCTCGAGCATCGCTCGGACACCCTCGTGGGCCTTGCGCGCGTGCCCGGAGCGGACGAGCGCAGCGAGCTCGGCGATCTGATCGCGCAGCGTGTTGTCGAGTGCGGCAACCGGGTGGGTCGCGCACTCTTGCGGCTGCGGCAGCGACGCCGCGGCCTGGACGGCGTGATCGACGATGCTCGGGTCCGCGTGCTGCCACAGCGCGACCTGTGCGCGCAGCTCGTGGAGCCCGCGATCGAGGCAGCCGAGCCGCTCGATGCGCTGGCGGCCGGAGTCGGCGCACGCGGCCTTGCGGCCGAGCTTCCAGCGATCGGCCCAGTCGTCGACGAGCTGCGCGGTCGACGCCGTCGTGACGACCGCATTCGGTCGGACCTGGAGAAAGCGCGCGAGCTGGGTCAGTCGCGTGCTCGGCGCCCACACCTCGTCGACGAGGCGCGCGCCGGACGCACAGTCGTCGGGCTCGGGCCGGGTCACGAACAGCGATGCGGCGAGGCCGGCCATCACGAGCCCGCCGCCAACCGTCGCGAGCATCATCCGCCGCGACCGGAGGCCCGTGCGCAGCACGGCGAGCAGCTCGTCGAGCGTACCGAAGCGCTCGTCGGGATCGATCTCCATCGCCTTCGCGATCGCGCTGCGCACCCGCCGCGTGGCCGTGCCGACCGCGTGCTTCGGTGACAGCGCCTGCTGCAGCGAGATCGCGAACGCGTACTGATCGGCGCGCGCGTCGAGCGGCTCCCCGGCGCGCTGCTCGGGCGCCATGTACGCGAGCGTGCCGGCGATCCCCGAATTCGACGAGCCGGCCGCGAGCGAGACAGGCCGATCGTCGCTGCGCGCGAGCCCGAAGTCGCCGACGCGCGCGCGCCCGGCGAGATCGATGAACACGTTGCTCGGCTTGAAGTCGCGGTGGATGAGGCCCGCGTGATGGGCAGCGAGCAGACCCTCGCCTGCCTGCACGAACACCGCGACGATGTCGCGCCACGGTCGCGGGTGGCGATCGAGCCAGCCGGCGAGCGTGTCACCGCGCACCAGCTCCATCACGACGAACACCTGGTTGTCGATCGTGCCGACCTCGTGCACGCCGACGACGTTGGGGTGCGCGAGTCGCGCCATCGCCTGCGCCTCGGCGATCAGCCGCATGCCGGCGGCGGTACCCGCGTTGCGATCGCGCACCACCTTGATCGCGACGCGGCGATCGAGATCCGGATCGTGGGCCTCGAACACGACGCCCATGCCTCCGGCACCGAGCTCGCGCACGACCCGGAAGTGGCCGATCGTCGAGCCGGGCGCGAACGCCGGCAGCGCTTCCACCCGATCACTCTCCGCGGCCTCCAGCGTGCTCTCGACGATCATCGAAGGCGCGGATACTAGCGATCGGGTGCACCCAGGCAATGAAGAAAGTGCACCTGCGGCAGTGTAGGTGCGCGCACAGCTATTTCGCGCTGTTGCGGCTGGCACGGGCGCTGCTTTGCGGGCCCGCGCATGACCGCCATGGACAAGTACTTCGTCGTCGAACCGGGAGCGGAGCCGCACGGCCCGTACCCGTTGCCAGAGATTGCCGACTTGCTCGCCGCCGGAACCATCACGCCACGCGCGGTCCTTCGCAAGCTCGGGGATGCGTCCGCGGCGCCGCGCCCGACGGTGATCGACGTCGCGCCGCTCGAGCCCCCGGCTCCGGCTGCCGCCCCGCCCGCCGCCGCCGCCGCGCAGGCCAGCCCCCTCGAGCACACCAACAAGGTCGAGCTCCTCGACGAGGGCTGGGAAGGCGAGACCGAGATCCACGGCGAGACGCCCGTCACGACGTCGCCACCGCCGATGCCCACGCCGTCGGGCGCGCCTCCCGGCGTGACGCCGCATCCGCATCATCGCGCGCCGCGCGGCACCGAGCCGCCCCCGATCCCGATGCCGCCGGGTAGCGCGCAGCCGGCGGCATACGCGCCGTATCCGGCACCACCGGCGATGTCGCTCGCGGTCGTCGGCGAGCCGCCGCGGCGGCCCGAACCACGCCTCGCGCCACCGCCGTCGCTGGTCAAGCCCGCCGAGGATCCACCGCCGGTGCGCGATCCCAGGAAGCGCATCGCCGTCGGCGTCGGCGTCGGCGTCGCGGTCGCGCTCGGCGGCCTGGCGCTCGCGCTCGCGCTGCGCTCGCCGGACCGGCCGAACGTCAAGGGCGCACTCGTCCGCGTCAGCACGCCTTCGAACATCGGCACCGGGTTTCTGATCGACGGCCCCGACGAGTACATCTACGTCGCGACCGCGAACCACCTCGTCGACCGCGGCGAGCGCGTGCTGATCGAGCGGGACGTCAACGTCTCGGACAAGAAGCACTACGTCGAGGCCTATCCGGAGACCGAGATCGTGGCGACCGATCCGGACGCCGATCTCGCGATCATCCGGGTCAAGAACGTCGAGGCGTCGCGGTTCGCGCGGCTGCCGCTCGCGAAGGAGCCGGTCAAGGACGCGAAGATCTTCTCGTACGGGTATCCGGGCTCGAGCCTCGCGAAGCACGCCGGCCTGGTCTCGAAGGACGGCAAGATCCTCTCGCTCGTCCGCTTCCCGGCGTACGACGATCGCTACGCGCGCGTGCTGCGCGAGAACGCCGTCGACGGTTTGCTCGTGTCGACCGACATCGAGCCCGGCTTCTCGGGCGGCCCCACCACGAACGACGCCGGCGAGGTCGTCGGCATCAACGTCACGAAGGACCGCGCGCACGTCGGCCAGAACGGGGCGGTCAGCGTCGTCGCGCTGCGCGAGCTGCTCGCGAAGGTCCAGCCCGCGAACCAGCACGTCGAGCCGACCGCCGCCGAAATCGTCGCGCTGCTGAAGAAGGTGCAGACCGAGTACCTGCTGCTGCCGCTCGAGGAGCGCAGCCGGGTTCGCGAGACCGACTTTCTCGCCGCGTCCGACCTGCCGGCGCTGCGCCGCTTCGTCAACGAGATCCGCCGCGAGGAGCGCAACACCGACAGCTCGTTCATCGCGAAGCTCCGGCTCTCCGGCCAGGCCGCGCTCGGCATGTACTTCGCGCGGCTGCCCGGCAACCTGCTCGAGACCTACCGCGCGCCCTCGACCAGGAGTGCGATCACGACCTGCGCGCTCGCCAACCAGCGCCTCGCGAGCTTCTTCGACGAGCTCGACACCAGCGCCGGCAAGCGCCGCCCACAGTCGAGCGTCGACTCGTGCGACGAGCTCGGCGTCCGGCCGCTCGCGTGGGACCTCGCCGCGGCGACGCTGCAGTGGGACGGCACCGAGAAGGAGTACACCGTCACGAAGCTCGATCGCATGGACGACGAGGGGCGCGTGTACCGCGCGTCGGTCCGGATCTCGGGCGCGGCGAACCTGATCGAGCTGTGGTTCGGGGTCGAGCAGGGCCAGCCGCGGCTCAAGCTGTTCGATACCGCCGACGACCTGTACGCGATCGACTCGCCGCGCACGATCTCGACCGCCGCACTGCAGGGCACCTGGGGCATGAAGCGCCCGCGCGTCACCGACGCGGTCGACAAGAATGCCGAGATCGAATCCGAGGAGAAGGTCTCGATCTCGATCGGCGAGGAGCACCGCGTGTCGATCCTCTACACGTCGACGCAGAAGTACTACGCGGTCACCCGGCGCAGCGCGTTCCCGTGCAGCCGCAAGAGCACGATGGAGCTGGGCCTCGCGGAGAGCTTCACCGGCACGCTCGAGAACGGCGTCGTGATCGCGCTCCCCGAGAAGGCGGCGACGCCGGTCGGCGCCGACGCGGACTCGTGCACGAGCCGCCGGCTGCCCGACCAGATCATCGCGATCAAGCTCGTCGGCGATCAGCTGTACCTGTATCGCACCGACGGCAGCGCGTATCCCGAGACCGTCCAGCTCGCGAAGCTCTAGGACGGCCGGGCGGCCGCGGGCTGGACCCCCTGGTCGCGGACGGCCTCGAGCAGCCGCGCGGCCTCGATCGGCTTGAGCAGTCACGCCCGCGCGCCCGCGGCGATGGCGTCGCGACCGGCGTTGCCGTCACCGGAGAAGGCGACGACCGGCAGCGCGTCGAGCTTTGCCTTCGCGCGCAGCTCCGCGAGCAACTCGAGGCCGTTCATGCGAGGCATGCGGAGATCGAGCAGCATGAGCCCGATCGAGGGCGTGTGCTCGAGCAACGCGAGTGCGTCGATGCCGTCGCGAGCCTCGACGGTGGCGTAGCCGTTCACCTGCAGGATCAGCGAGATCAGCGCGCGGATCGCCGGGTCATCATCGACGACGAGGATCGTGGGTTGGTCAGTCATGCTGGCCCTCTCGTGGCAGTGTCACGGTGAACGTCGAGCCCATCCCGACGTCGCTGCGGACGTCGATCTCGCCGCCGAGCGCCTCGACGATCCGGCGGACGATGAAGAGCCCGAGCCCGAGCCCACCGTAGCGGCGTGCAGGGGTCGCGCGGACAAACGGTTCGAACAGCGTGTCGACATCGCTGGCGAGAATCCCGATCCCGTGGTCGGTGACCGACACGGTGGCGCGATCGCGGGAGGCGTCGATCGTGAGCTCGATCGGCCGACCATCGCCGTACTTGATCGCGTTCGATACGACGTTCGCGAGGACCTGGTGGATCCGCATTCGATCCCAGCGGCCGAGCAGCTCGGGCGGAGCGTTGAGGGTGAGCTTCGAGCCGCTGCTCGCGAGCTCGTAGTCCAGCTCGCGGAGGACCGCGCGGGTCTCCGCGACGAGGTCGACCGTCTCGAGGTCGAGTCGCAGCTCGCCGATGCGCAGCTTCGCGGCGTCGAGGAGCTCCTGGACGAGCATCGTCATGCGCCCGCCCTCGCGCTCGATCTCGCCGATCAGGTGCCGGCGATCGCCGATGTCGCCGCGCAGCGCCGCCGCGGCCAGCGAGATCACGGTCAGCGGAGAGCGGAACTCGTGGGCGGCGACGGCCAAGAACTCCTCGCGCGCGCGGACCTCGTCGGCTCGCTGCTCGCGCAGCCGCTCGGCCTGGACGGCGGTGGCGCACCGCCGCGCGACCTCGTCGAGGGCCTCGACGTCCTGACCGGTGAAGCCGCGGCCGGAGTGCGCGATCACGCGGAGTGCACCGAGCGCGTTGCCGCGTGACAGCATCGGGACCGTCGCCTCGACGCGGCCGGCGGTCTCGCGCAGCACCGTGGTGTCCTCGCGGATGGCGAATGGCGGGGGCGCGGAGATCCGCTCGGCGCCACTCGTGGCAGCCGCGACGCGGCGGGGCTGGCCATCGATGACGATCTCGATCGTGCAGGCCGCGCCGACATCCTGGACCACCAGACGTGCGACCCCGCCGAGCGCGTCCTCGACGTCCACCGTCGTGAGCAGGCGGCTCGCCTCGGCGAGCAAGCGGAGCCGGCGGACCACGCGCTCGCGCTCGGTCACGTCGCGAAACGACCACACGCGCCCGACGATGTCGTCGCCCACGTACTGCGGCCGCGAGTAGCGCTCGAAGACCCGGCCATCCTTGAACAGCACCATGTCCAGACTCTCGGCGCGAGGATGCTTGTACAGCGAGTGTACGCCGCGCATGAAGCCGTCGGGATCGACGAGCTGATCGAGCACGAACGACAGCAGCGCGCTGTCGTCCC
>DAIRFU010000314.1:0-1055 GCA_036794935.1 Kofleriaceae bacterium
CGCCGGAGCCGGATTTCCTGACCGCCGAGGTGCCAGCCCTCCACGTCGTGCTGCGCGCTCACCTGCCGGCGATCGCCGCGCCGCTGCGTGCGAGCGTGGTCGCCAGCGGCGCCGAGCTCACCCGCGCGCTGCACGGCGGCGACGACGTGGTCACGCTGCACGATGGCGAGGTCTCGGTGGATGCCACCGAACGCGAGCCCGTCACGATCGTCGCCGGCGATACCCGGGTGCGGATCGCGAGCTCGCGCGCCAAGGTGGTCGCTCGCCGCGGCGTGATCGTCACCACGCACGTGTTCGCCGGCTCCGCGCAGGTGACGACGCGCGGCGGCAAGCTCCAGATCGTCGAGGCGGGGGACGTGTGGATGCACGAGCCCGAGGTCGAGGCACCCGCCTCGCCGGCGGCCGACTCGCTCGCCGCGTTCCGGATCGGCTGGGAGGAGCTGCGCGCGCACCACCACCCGCAGGCGATCGCCGCATTCGACCGCGCGACCGATCCGGTCGTCGCCGAGGACGCTGCGTTCTGGGCCGCGATCGCGACCGAGCGCGCCGGTGATCTCGACGGTGCGGCGACGCGGCTGCGCGCATTCCTCGACCGGTTCTCGGCGTCGCCGAGGGCCGACACCGCGCGCGCCGCGCTCGTGCGCGTGACGAAGTAGATCGCCGCCGCCCGCACCACGTGGCCGGCTTCTGGTACGGTTGCCGCGATGTCTGGGGGCATCGCTGCTTGTTGACTGCTTGCCCGAGCTGCGGCGCCGATATCGAGTTTCGCTACGACGACTCGTTCGTCCGCGTGTGCGGCCACTGCCGGGCCGCGGTCGCGCGCACCGATCGCGGTGTCGATTCGCTCGGCCGGGTCGCCGATCTCGTGCCGATGGACTCGCCGCTGCGGCTGTTCGCCGGGGGCCAGCTCGGCAGCCAGACGTTCATGCTCGTCGGCATGGCGCAGCTGCGACACGCCGCCGGCGGCATGACGCAGGAGTGGTACGCGCGGTTCTCCGATACCTGGGGCTGGCTCGCCGAGGCGCAGGGTCGGTACTACCTGACGTTCGAAGCCG
>DAIRFU010000314.1:1065-8284 GCA_036794935.1 Kofleriaceae bacterium
AGCCGAGGGCGTCCAGCTGCCGGCGCTCGAGTCGCTGGCGCCTGGCGCGGTCCTCGACCTGCCGACGATGCTCGGCGCGACGCGCACGTTCACGGTCGGCGAGGTCGGCAGTGCGACGTACGTCGCCGCGAACGGCGAGCTGCCGTTCCGGCTCGTTCCCGAGGGCAGCTACCGGTTCGCCGATCTCTCCGATGGCGAGGGCAACTTCGCGACGATCGACTACGGCGCGCCCGGCGATCCGCCCACGCTGTACACCGGCAAGCAGGTCACGCTCGCCGATCTGCACATCAGCGGCGGCGAGGTCGGCCCGTCACGCGAGCAGCGGATCAGCTCGACCCGCCTGGCGTGCCCGAACTGCAACGGCCCGATCGAGCTACACGCCCCCGAGATCCAGCGCGCCGCATGCCCGTACTGCAACCACCTGCTCGACGTGCAATCCGGCACCCTGCGGTTGCTCGCGAAGCTCGAGCGCAAGGCGACGCCACGGATCCCGCTCGGCACGACGGGCACGTTCGTCGACGGCGAGCTCACGCTGATCGGCTACGTCGAGCGCAGCGCCGAGATCGAGGGCACCTGGTACGGGTTCGAGGAATATCTGCTGTACGCGCCCGGCGTCGGGTTTCGCTGGCTCGTCAACTCCGACGGCCACTGGAGCTACGTCCAGCCGGTCGCGGTCGGTGCGGTCACGTACGAGGGCACGAGCGCGCGCTACGACGACGTCAAGTTCCGGCTGTTCCAGTCCTCGCAGCTCCGCGTCGACGCCGTGCTCGGCGAGCTCTACTGGCAGGTCCAGGCGGGCGAGCAGACCGGGGGCGAGGACTTCGTCGCGCCGCCCGCGATGCTGTCGCGCGAATCGACGAACAGCGAGGAGAACTGGTCGCTGTCGACGTACCTCGAGCCGAAGGTGCTCGCGGCCGCGTTCGGCGACACGCCCGAGCTTCAGTTCGGCGGCGGCATCGGCGTCGCGCCGAACCAGCCGAACCCGATCGGCGGTGCCGCCACCCCGATCACGCTCGCGTTCCTGGCGCTGATCGCGCTCGGGATCGTGTTCGCCGGACTCGCGCCCGCGGCCCAGAAGTACCAGCAGATCGTGACGATCCCGGCCGGCACCTTCACGCCGCCCACGGGCAGCGAGCCGCCGACCGACAACCCGGCGAACGTGTTCTTCTCCGAGCCGTTCGCGCTCGAGGCCGGCAAGAACGTCGAGGTAGGCTTCCGCGCGAACCTCAGCAACGACTGGGCGTACGTGGTCGCGTCGCTCGTCAACGTGGCGAGTGGTGATGTCGTCACCATCGACGCGAGCATGGAGTACTACTCCGGCGTCGAAGGTGGCGAGTCGTGGACCGAGGGCAAGGATCACGCGAGCGAGGTCGTCGGTCCGGTACCGGCCGGCCAGTACGTCCTCCGGCTCGAGATGCAGCACGGCGCGAAGCTCGGCAGCGTGCCGCTGACCGTACGCGTGCGGCAGGGCGTGTTCCGGCTCCGGTACTTCGGGCTCGCGCTCGGCGTGCTCGGGCTGCCGTTTCTGATCCTCGGCGTCTACTCGTACTCGTTCGAACGCAAGCGATGGTCCAACAGCACGCAGGGTGCGTCGGCGATGCCGAAGACGCCGCTCATCATCGTGGTCGGCGCCGTGGTCCTGCTCCTCACCGGCGTCGTCCTCCTCCTCAAGGCACTCGCGGAGTCATCCAGTGACGACTGATCCCCAGACCTCATCGCGGCCGCCCGATCGGCCACCCGTGCCGCGGCCGAAGCGCTCGCTGCTGACGGTGTTCACGCTCGGCTTCTCCGTGCTCGTGCTCGGCGGCTACACCGCGCTCGCGATCACGCAGCACGAGCTCGGCACGGAAGAGCGCGACGCGATACCCTCGAGCGTGCGGTCATCGCCGGGCGGGTATCGCTCCTACAGCTTCTGGCATACCGGGTACCACGGAGGTAAGTGATGAAGCTCGATCATATGAGCGAGGCGCTCGTCTCGTCGGCAGTCTTCGCAGGCATCGGCCTGGTCGTGTTCGGCCTCGCATTCTGGGTGATGAACAAGCTGGCGCCGTTCTCGATCAAGAAGGAGATCGAGGACGATCAAAACGTCGCGCTGGCTGTCATCATGGCCGGGGTGATCATCGGTGTCAGCCTCATCATCTCCTCCGCCATCGCCGGCTAGCCCGCCACTGGCGGCCGTCCGGGCGAGCGCGTTGTACCTCAACGTGTTCGTGGTCGCGATCTGCGGTCTCGTGTACGAGCTGCTCGCCGGCACGATGGGCAGCTATCTGCTCGGCGACTCGGTCACCCAGTTCTCGCTCGTCATCGGCCTCTACCTGTCCGCGATGGGCGTCGGCGCCTGGCTGTCGCGGCGCCTCGACGGTGACCTCGCGCGGCGCTTCCTCGAGATCGAGCTCGCGGTCGCGATCGTCGGCGGCGTGTCAGCGCCGGTGCTGTTCATCGCGTTCGGTTCGGTTCAACACTTCCAGATCATCCTGCTCGCGTTCGTGTTCTCGATCGGCGTGCTCGTCGGCCTCGAGCTCCCGCTGCTGATGCGCCTGCTCGAGGGCCAGCTCGCGTTCAAGGACATCGTGTCGCGCGTGTTGACGTTCGACTACATCGGCGCGCTCGCCGCGGCCTTGCTGTTCCCGCTCGTGCTGGTACCGCACCTCGGCCTCGTCCGCTCGTCGCTGCTGATGGGTGTCGCGAACGCCTCGGTCGCGCTGTGGGGCACCTGGCTGCTCGCGCCGCGGCTGAAGAGGAGCGCGATCGTCAGCGTCCGCTTGCGCGCGATGCTGGTCCTGCTCGCGATGCTCGTCGGGCTCGGTCTCGGCGACGTGTTCACGTCGTGGGCCGAGGAGGAGATGTTCGCCGACCCGATCGTCTACACCGAGACGACGCCGTACCAGCGCATCGTGGTCACCCAGAACCGCGCCGGCTTCCAGCTGTTCCTCAATGGCAACCTGCAGTTCTCGTCGGCGGACGAGTACCGCTACCACGAGGCGCTCGTGCACCCCGCGATGGCGGCCGCCGACGCGCCGCCGCGCAAGGTGCTCGTGCTCGGGGGCGGCGACGGGCTCGCGCTTCGCGAGATCCTCGCGCACCCGTCGGTCGAGCAGGTCACGCTCGTCGATCTCGATCCCGCGATGACGAAGCTGTCCACGCGGATCCCGGCGCTCGCGGTGCTGAACCGGTTCTCGTTCTCCGACCACCGCGTGACCGTGATCAACGACGACGCGTCGGTGTGGATCGACGAGCACCCGGGCCTGTGGGACACGATCATCGTCGACTTCCCGGATCCGAACACGTTCTCGCTCGGCAAGCTGTACACGAAGTCGTTCTATCGCCGGCTGCTCGCGCACCTCTCGCCGGGTGGTGCGGTCAGCGTGCAGGCCACCTCGCCGCTGTTCGCCCGCCGCTCGTACTGGTGCATCGTCGATACGATGCGCGCCGCCGGCTTCGTCGTGCGGCCGTACCAGGTCACGGTGCCCTCGTTCGGGGTGTGGGGCTACGTGCTCGCGCGCCGGGTGCCGTTTGAGCCGCCGAGCCAGCCGCCGAACGTCGCGCTGCGGTTCCTCAACGCGAGCGCGCTCGCCGCGCTGTTCGAGATGCCCGCCGACATGACCACCGTGCCCGTCGAGATCAACCAGCTCGATAACCAAGCGCTCGTCCGCTACTACGAGCACGAGTGGCGTAGGTACGAATGACGCCGACGCGCCGCGACTTCCTCGCGCTGCTGCTCGGCACACCGCTCGCCGCCGCGTGCCGGGGCAGGGCGCCGCACCGGATCCCACCTGGCGCGCTCGTCGAGACCGGCATGACGCGAGGCCACGCCACGGTGCGTGACGGCGCGCCGCTGCAGGTCACGACATGGCGCCGGCACCACGTCGCGATCGTCGGTGCCGGCGTGGCCGGCCTCGCCGCCGGGTGGGAGCTGCACCGGCGCGGCATCCGCGACGTCGTCGTGCTCGAGCTCGACGAGATCGCCGGCGGCACCGCCAGGGGCGGCGCGTCCCAGGTCACGCCGTACCCGTGGGGCGCGCACTACATCGTCGCGCCGCAGCGCGGCCAGACCGATCTCATCGACCTGATGCGCGAGATGAATGCCTTCGAAGACGTCGCGGCCGATGGCACGCCGATCGTCGACGAGCAGCTGCGCTGCCGCGAACCCGAGGAGCGCGTGTGGTATCTCGGCCGCTGGTGGGATGGCCTCTACCTCGAGGCGGGCGCGAGCGCCGAGGACAAGCGGCAGCTCGCCGCGTTCACCGCCGAGATCGATCGCTGGAGCGCGTGGCGGGACGCGCAGGGCAGGCGGGCGTTCGCGATCCCGCGCGCGCTCGGCACGGACGACCCCGAGGTCCGCGCCCTCGATCGGCTCTCGTTCGCGGCGTGGCTCGACGCGCGCCGCTTCACGTCCCCGCGCCTGCGCTGGCTGACCGACTACGCGTGCCGCGACGACTACGCGCTGACGGCGGCACAGACCAGCGCGTGGGCCGGGCTGTTCTACTTCGCGGCGCGCCAGAGCGGGCCGGGCGCCGACCCGCAGTCGGTCGTGACGTGGCCCGATGGCAACCACGCGCTCGTCCGCCACCTCGCGGCGGGCCAGACGATCGAGTGCGGCGTCGCGGTCGTCGACGTCGCCGAGGCCGACGATGGCGTCCGACTGACCGCCGTCGGCAAGGCCGGCGCGTTCGGGATCCACGCCGATGCCGTGATCGTGGCGACCCCGACGTTCGTCGCGAACCGGATCGTGCGTGCGCGGCGCGGCCAGCCGAGTGGCGAGTACGGCGCGTGGACCGTCGCGAACGTCCACCTGCGCGCGCGACCGGTCGAGCGCGGCCACGGCGCGCCACCGGCGTGGGATAACGTGTTCCGCGACAGCCCCAGCCTGGGCTACGTCAGCGCGACGCACCAGCGTGGCCGCGACCGCGGTCCGACGGTGTGGACCTGGTACTACCCGTTCACCGACGAGGACACGATCGCCGTCCGCAAGAAGCTCGCCGGCGCCGGCTACGCGGAGTGGGCCGAGGTCGTGCTCGCCGACCTCGCGCGCGCCCACCCCGACGTCTACGAGCACGTCGAGCGCATCGAGGTCGCGTTCTGGGGCCACGGCATGATCCGGCCGCGCGTCGGCTCGGTATGGAGCGACGCGCTCGCGGCGCACGCGCGCCCGATCGGCCGCATCCACTTCGCGCACACCGATCTGTCGGGGCTCGCGATCTTCGAGGAGGCGTTCGATCACGGGCTGCGGGCCGCGCGCGCGGTCGCGGGAGGCTTGCCGGCGTGACGCGGCCGAGCCGCTGGCTGTTCTCGGCGCCGATCGATCTCGCGGTGTTCGGCGGGACGGCGCTCGTCGCCCTCGCACTCGTCGCGGCTGCGCCCGCGCTCGGCCTCGGCAGCGGCAGCGACGCACCGGAGTGGTCGTGGATCACCGGCGTGTTGCTCGTCGACGTCGCGCACGTGTGGTCGACGACGTTCGTCGTCTACCTCGATCCCGTCGAGTGGCGGCGCCGGCCGGCGCTGTACGCGCTGACGCCGCTCGCCGCGTTCGCTGCCGGTGTCGCGCTCTACGCGTGGGGGCCCGGGCCGTTCTGGCGCGCGATCGCGTACCTCGCGGTCTATCACTTCATCCGCCAGCAGTACGGCTGGGTGATGATGTACCGAGGCAAGAACGGCGAGCTCGACCGGCTCGGCCGCTGGCTCGACGGCGCCACGATCTACCTCGCGACGATCTACCCGCTCGTGTGGTGGCACGCGCACCTGCCGCGCGGCTTCGCCTGGATGCGCACCGGCGACTTCCTGGTCGGGCTGCCGGTCTGGGTGGCCGACGCGACCGGCGTCGCGTACCTGGCGTTGCTCGCGATCTACGTCGTGCGGGCCATCGCGCAGCTCGTGGCGCGCCGCCCGGTCTCGTGGGGCAAGCACCTCGTCGTCGCCACCACCGCCGCGTGCTGGTATGTCGGCATCGTCGCGACGAACAGCGACTACGCGTTCACGATCACGAACGTGCTGATCCACGGCGTGCCGTACATGGCGCTCGTCTATGTCTATGCGAAGAACGCGGCGCGCGAGCCCGGCGCGAAGCAGGGCGTCAATGCGCGCCTGCTGACCGGGGCACGCGGTGTCGTCGTGTTCCTGTCGACGCTGTGGCTCGTCGCATATGCCGAGGAGCTGCTCTGGGACCGCGCGCTGTGGCACGACCGCGAGTGGCTGTTCGGCACCGGCTTTGACATCGGGGATGGCGCGCTGATCTTCGCCCCGCTGCTCGCGGTGCCGCAGCTCACGCACTACTTCCTCGACGGCTTCTTGTGGCGGCGCCGGGCGAACCCGCGCCTGGGCCGGCTGCTCTGAGTCACGCGCCGAGCGTGCGCGTGTGGAACGCGCTGGCGAACACGCGATCCGGATCGAGCTCGTCGCGCAGCGTGAGGAACTCGCCGGTGCACGGCCACAGCGCGCGCACGTCCGCCGCGGTGTGATCGAGCTCCTTGCCCCAGTGCGGCCGGGCCGCGAGCGCGCGCATCTCGCGCCAGAACGCGGCGAAGTACGCCGGCGCGCGCGGGCCCCAGCAGTACGCGCCGATCTGGCAGGTGTCCTCGCCGTACGCCGGGCTCATCCAGCTGTCGTCGCCGCGCACGAACCGGATCTCGAGCGGGAAGTTGACGACGAGCCGATCGGTCTGCACCGCGCGCAGCGTGCGCTCGACCGCCTCGGCCGCGCGCACCATCGGCACCGCCGCCTCGGTCTCGCGGTGGCGGACCGGCATCGGCGTGGACAGCATCAGTGTCGAGCTGCCGACCCGGCGCGGCTGGATGAACGTCCCGGCGACGAGCCGGCCGATGCGCGGCGTCAGACCGGGCACGAGCCCGAGCCGCAGGACCGCTGGAAACACCCACGCGTGCATCAGCCTCTCGTCGATCCAGCGCTGGCGGATCGGATCGGGCTTCGTGGTCGCTGCGTCGGTGGTGCGCTCGTAACGAAACACGTGCGCGTGGTGCGCGTGCGGCATCCACCAGACCTTCACGTACTCGGCGCTGCGCGCGATCTCGTCGAGTCGCCCGGGGAGGTCGGCCAGCCCGATCGGCTCGACGGTCTCGGCGAGGCGGAACGCGGGCAGGACGCGCAACACGAGCTCGGTGATGATGCCGAGCGCGCCGAGGTGGACGCGCGCCGCCGCGAGCCGCCGATCGCCCGCGGCGATGACGTGGACCTCGCCACGCCCGTCGACGAGACGGACACGCTC
>DAIRFU010000315.1:0-5060 GCA_036794935.1 Kofleriaceae bacterium
ATCACGCGACCGTGCTCGCGGGGCTCGCGCACGAGCTGGACGCGATCTATGCCGGCACCGCTGGCGATCCGGTGCTCGCGGCGTTCGGCGCGATCGTGCACGAGCGCGCCATCCCGCGCGGCTACCCGGACGAGTTGATCGCCGGGATGGCGATGGACGTCGCCGGCACGCGCTACGCCACGTGCGACGAGCTGCTCCTCTACTGCTGGCGTGTCGCGGGCGTCGTGGGGCTCATGATGAGTCACGTGTTCGGCGTCTCGTCGGATGCCGCACTGCCACGCGCGGCGCACCTGGGCATCGCGATGCAGCTGACGAACATCTGCCGGGACGTCGCCGAGGACTGGGACCGCGGCCGGCTCTATCTGCCGGACGAGCGGCTCGCCGCGCACGGCGCTGTCGACCTGCGTCAGAGGCTCGGTGGACCGCTGCCTGGGTCCGCGGTACCCGCGATCGGGCGTGTCGTCGAGGAGCTGATCGCGCTGGCCGAGCGTTATTATCGCTCGGCCGACCGAGGCATCGCTGCCCTACCGTGGCGCGCCGCTCTGGCCGTCTCCGCGGCCCGCGGCGTCTACTCGGCGATCGGTGGCCGGATCGCGCGGGTCGATCACGACGTCACCGCAGGGCGGGCGATCGTGGCGACGCGCGGCAAGCTCGCGCGGGTCGCCGGTGCCGTCGCACGGATCGCGCTGTCGATGCCTGTCCGCGCCACGCGCGCGATCGCCGGTCGTGTTCCGCGCGTCCCCACCAAGACCTTGGAGCTCCGCGATGTTCCGCTTCCTTGACTCGCACGAGCGCACTGCGTTCAGGATCTACGTGAGCCGGATCCGCGAGTTCGGGCGCGTCGACTGGCTCGTCTATCTCGCCTGGGTCGGGATGATGCTCGGCCTCGTGGGATCGACCGGAGGCTTCCTGATCGCGGGCGCGTGCGCCGATGTCACGTTTCCGGCCGAGGCATGGCTCGTGCCGATCGGCGCGCTGGTGTTCTCGATCTCGATCGCGATCGATTCGATCGGCCATCGCACGATCTACAAGCAGGTCCTGCGCGGCGGCGAGCAGCTCGTTCACCAGATCACGATCGCATGCGGTGTCGCGAGCTGCGTCCTGCTCGTGCTCGCGTATGACCACGCTGGCGTGTGGGTACCCGCGATGGTGTTCACGATCCTCTCGTTCGTGTACAGCCTCGTCGACGAGGTGTTCCACTGGCGTCGCTACACCGCCAGCAACGCCGACCCTGTCGAGATGTGGAGCCACGTCGGCATCTTCGTCGGGCACGGCACGATGATGCTCGGCTGGTGGCGGTTCTACCAGCTCGGTTACCCGGGCGTGCGCGAGACGCTCGCGGCCCTCGGAGCGGGGTGATCCGGACACTCGAGTCGTGATGGTGTGACCCGCGCGCCGAGCTCGTGGCCCTCGTCCGCCAGGGCGGCGAGGTGACGTCCGAATCGGCTCATCACCCAGCGATGGACATGCGCCTGCGTGATCAGGTAGAGCCACCAGGGCAGCCGCGGCACGTAGTCGTGGATCGCGGCGAGCAGGTGCTCGCCATCGGGGGACACGCGAAACTCGAGTCGCCCACGTGACGAGGGTCCGGCGAGCAGGCCGCCCGTGACATGGAACAGCTGGCGATCGCAGGCGCTTCGCTCGGCATCGAACGTCAGCTCGAGCAAGGCGATTCGCGAGCGGGGGAGGAGGAACGTACAGGTACGCTCGTGATCGACCTCGACGCGAACAGGCGGCCAGATCCCGCGGGGCAGCCAGCGCATGAATTCGTGCGCCGCCCACTCGGCATCGCGGCCGCGTGGGAGCGCGATGCGTTGCACGGACCGCACACCGGTCACCGGCGCGCGGGGGGCCGGCTGATAGGCATGCGGGGTACCGCTGCCCGCGTCGCGCTCGGCGGCGAGCGCGCTCGCGACGGCTTCGCGAAACGGGCGTCCGCGAAGCCCCGCCGCGTCCTGGAGCCGCTGGTCCTGGCACGTCATGTCGAAGTGCAGGCTCTCCACGAGCGGCGCGACGAGAGAGCGCGGCGCGCCGGTGATCAGCGAGATCCAGAGCCGGGACAGCCCGGGAGTCATCAGCGGGACCGAGATCGTGGGCCGCGGCGTTCCCAGCTGCTCGCCGACGACCCGGAGCATGTCGCCATAGGTCAGCACGTCGGGCCCGCCCACGTCGTAGGTCTCGCCGTACGTCCCATGCCGGCCGACCACGTATGCGATCAGCTCGGCGATGGTGTCCAGATCGATCGGCTGACACTGCTGCGCGGCCCAGTGCGGTAGCACCATCGCCGGCAGCCGCCGAACCAGCTGCGTCAAGATGTCGAACGACGACCCGCGCGCGCCGATCACCATCGCCGCGCGCAGCGTCGTCACGGCGACATCGTGTGCGCTCAGCGCGCGCTCGACCTCGCGTCGGCTCGCCAGGTGCGCCGAGAGCTGCCTCGCGGGTGGAATGAGACCGCCCAGGTAGACGATCTGCTCGACCTTGTGGTGAGCCGCGGCGCGACCGAAGTTGTCGGCGCAGATCAGGTCGAGGTCCTGGAACGCACTCTGGACGAGCCGCGCGGAGGGCAACATCGAATGGACGAAGTACGCCGCGTAGCGCGCGCCCTCGAGCGCGGTCACGAGATCACGCAGCGAGAACAGGTCGCAGGTGACGAGCCGGTCCCAGGCGCCGGTCGCCTCCTTGCGCCCTCGGGTCAGTCCGACGATCTCGAAGGGCGCCTCGCTGCGCCGTGCGAGCCGGCGTGCAACGGCATGACCGATGAATCCGGTGGCACCAGCGATGACGATCTTGTCGCGAGCCATGCTCGACGGGAACAGCAAGTTTCGCGCCGCCAGCACCGATCAGCAAACCGCCGTCGCGGCGGGCCCGTATCTCGCCTGCTCGGACGACTCACGCGCCGCCGAGCGCGCGGCGCAGGCTGGCCCACGCGCTGGCGAGCTGCCACTCGGACTGGATCAGGTTGCCCTCGGCGGTGGTCACCGCGGTCTGCGCGTCGGCCAGCTCGATCTGGCTGCCGAGCCCCGCGGCGTAGCGCGCCTCGGCGAGCTCGAGCTGCGCACGCGCCGCCTCGACCGCCTCGGTCGACGCGACGGTGGCCGCGCGATTCGCGTCGATCTGCGCGCGCGTCGCGTCGAGCTGCGAGGTCAGATCGAGCAGCAGGGCGTCGCGCTCGGCGAGCGCCGACTGGCGGTTCGCGCGTGCGACGCGGACATCCGCCGCCGTGCGGCCGCCGTCGAAGACGAGCCACGACAGGGACAGCCCGACGCTCCAGCCCGGCTGCGGCCAGCTCTCGCCCGTCGACGGCGCCCACTCGGTGCGCGCGTTTGCGGAGAGCACCGGTCCGCGGCCCGCGCGCGCGGCGTCGATGTCCGCCTCGGACGCCGCGATCTCGCGGTCGGCCTGGACGAGCTCGGGGCGGTGCTTGCGTGCAGTATCGACGAGCGTGACCAGCGGCGGTGCGCTCTCGGGCGGCGTCGGCCAGCGATCGGCGACCGCGAGCGTGCGCGCCGGATCGACCCAGCCGATCGCAGCGCGCAGGTTCGCGAGCGCGATCGCCGCGTTCGCCTGCGCCTGCGCGAGCGCCGCCCGTGCGTTGGCGGCACGCGCCTGCGCCTGCACGACCTCGATCGGATCCTTGGCCTGCGCGGCGACGAACCGCTTGGCCTGATCGAGGTGTGCCTCCTCGCTCTTGACCGTCGCGTCGGCGACCGCGACGAGCCGGGCCCGCGCGACCGCCTCGAGATAGCTGAGCTCGACGTCGCGGCGGACGTCCAGCACGCGGGTATCGACGCCGGCCGCGGTCGCCTGCGCCGAGAGCGTCGCCGCACGTACCTGCGCCGCGGTCTGCCCGAAGTCCCAGATGCGCCAGGTCGCGCTCGCACCGACCGCGCCGTTCGCGCTCGGATCGAGGAAGTCGCGGACGGCACCGCCGCCGCTCGCGGACGCGCTCGCCGACAGCGTGACCTGCCGCCGCCGCGATGCCTCGACCTGATCGACGCGGCCCCGCGCCGCCTCGACCTGTGCGCGGCTCTGGCGCAGCGATGGCTGCTGCTGCATCGCGATGTCGACGGCTTGCTCCATCGTCAGCGTCTGCGCGGGCTGCGCCGCCACCGGAGCTGCCAGCAGGAGCGCGGTCAGGACTACGTGTGACTTCATGACTCGTACCTCAGTGCCTGGATCGGATCGAGTTGCGAGGCGCGCATCGCCGGATAGAACCCGAACACCACGCCGACACCACCGGCGACCGCGAACGCGATCGCGGCGGTCCCGGCCGGGAACATGAACTTCCAGCCGTAGTAGCCGGCCATGTACTTCGCGAGCAGCGCGCCGAACCCGAGACCGAGCAGGCCGCCGATGATCGCGAGCACGAGTGACTCGACGAGGAACTGCGTCATCACGTCGATCGGCTTCGCGCCGACCGCCATGCGGATGCCGATCTCGCGGGTCCGCTCGATCACGCTGACCAGCATGATGTTCATGACGCCGATGCCGCCGACGACGAGAGACATCGCCGCGACGATCGCGAGCAGCGTCGTGATCTTGTCTGTCGATTCCTGCTGGCGCAGCGCGAACTCGGCGAGGTTGCGGATCCGGAAGTCATCGTCGTCGGCCGCGCTCAGCTTGTGGCGCTGGCGCAACAGCGCCGCGATCTGCTGCTCGCCGCGCGCGATGTCGTTCTCGGTCGTCACCGACACGTAGATCTGGCCGCGCGTGATGTACTTGCCGACGCCCTTGTCGAGCTTGGCGAGGTACGCCTTGAGCGGGATGATCACGATGTCATCCTGGTCGTCGCCGCGCGCCGACTGGCCCTTGGACTCGAGCACGCCGACGATCTCGAACGGCTGGCCGCTGATGCTGATCGACTGGCCGATCGGATCCGAGCCCGCGCCGAACAGCTGGGTGACGATCGTCTGACCGACAACCGCGATCTTCGGGCCGGCGTTCGCCGCGTCGATGTCGAACAGCGAGCCTTGCTTGGCGCCCCAGCTCTTGATCTGGAAGTAGTCGGGCTTGGTGCCCATCACCGCCTTGGATTCGTTGGTGATGCCCCATCCCAC
>DAIRFU010000315.1:5070-8196 GCA_036794935.1 Kofleriaceae bacterium
CCCTCGGCGGTGACCTGGACCTTGGTCTGCAGGACCGGCGCGACCCAGCGGATCGTCGAGGCCTCGCCGCTCTCGAGCGCGGTCAGATCGTCCCAGGTCAGCGCCATCTGGGAGCCGGCACCGCCGCGCACGCCGCCCGACGAGCTCGATCCGTTGCTGATGATGAGGAGGTTCGTGCCCATCGAGCGGAACACGTCCGCGACCGACTCGCGCGCGCCCTGGCCGCTCGCGATCATCGCGATCACCGTGCCGATGCCGAAGATGATGCCGAGCATCGTCAGCGACGAGCGAACCTTGTTGCGCCACAGCGCGCGTAGCGCGAGCTTGCAGGTGGTGAAGATGTTCACGCGGCCGAGCCTTCCCGGGGCTGGGCGCTGGTCCCGGTCCCTCCATCGCCGGCCCGGATGGGCTCCTGGGTGTGATCGTCGACGATCAGTCCGTCGCGCAGCGTGATCACGCGGCGAGCGTGCGCCGCGATGTCCGTCTCGTGGGTGACGAGCACGACCGTGATGCCCTGGTCGCCCAGCCCCTGCAGGATCGCCATCACCTCGTGCGACGTCGCGGTGTCGAGGTTGCCGGTCGGCTCGTCGGCCATGATGATCGGTGCGTTGCACACGAGCGCGCGTGCGATCGCGACGCGCTGCTGCTGGCCACCCGAGAGCTGGTTCGGGTGGTGGTGCTCGCGTCCGGCGAGACCGACCCGCTCGAGCGCCTCGAGCGCGCGCTTGTGCCGCTCGCGAGACCCCACGCCCTGGTACATGAGCGGCATCTCGACGTTCTCGAGCGCGCTCGTGCGCGACAGCAAGTTGAAGCTCTGGAACACGAACCCGATCATCCGGCCTCGCACGTCGGCGAGCTGCGCGCGCGATAACCGCGACACGTCCTTGCCGTCGAGGTGGTACGAGCCCTTGGTGGGCTGATCGAGGCAGCCCATGATGTTCATCATCGTCGACTTGCCCGAGCCAGACGTGCCCATGATCGCGATCGACGCGCCATTCTCGATCTGGAGATCGACGCCACGCAGCGCGCGCACCACGTTGTCGCCCATGATGTACGTGCGCTCGATACCGCGCATCTCGATCAACATCAGAACGCCCCGATCCGGCGCCGGCTCGTGGTCTTGAGGTTCTGGATCTCCGTGATCAGCTGGTCGCCCGCCTTCAGATCGCCCTCGACCATCTGCGTCGACGAGCCATCGGTGAGGCCGGTCTTGACGAACGTCATCTGCGGCTTGCCATCGACCAGCTTCCAGACCGGCGTGCGGTCGCCGGGGCCGCGCCCCCCCTGTCCCGACGCGCCGCTCGTCGCCTCCGCGCGCTGACGCGAGCGCCCGCCACCCGGGCTGCCGCCCATCCCGCCCGGCCCGCCGGCCCCCGACGCACCCTGGCCGCGCCGGGCACCGCTACCGTTGCGCCGGCCCCCGCGCCCGCCGCCGTACGTCTCGAACAGCGCGGCCATCTGCTCGCGCGACGGCTTGAAGCGCAGCGCGGAGTTCGGGATCTTGATCGCGTTCTCGACCTTCTCGAGCACGAACGTGACGCTCGCGGTCATGCCGGGGCGCAGGCTCAGCTCCTTGTTGTCGACGTCGATCACCGCGTCGTAGGTGACGACACCCTGGTTCGTCGTCGGCGCGTTGCGGACCTGGCGGACGATGCCCTCGAACTGCTTGCCCGGGAACGCGTCGACGGTGAACGTCGCCTTGATGCCCTCCCGGAGCGCGCCGACATCGCCCTCGGCGACCGCCGTGTCGATCTGCATGCGCGCGAGGTCCTCGGCGATCGTGAACAGCGTCGGCGCCTGCAGCGAGGCGGCGACCGTCTGGCCGACGTCGACCGCGCGCGACAGCACGACGCCATCGACCGGCGAATAGATCGTGGCGTAGCCGAGGTTCGTGCGCGCCTGCTTGAGGTTCGCGGACGCGCGGCTGATCTCGGCCTTTGACGCGACGATCTGCGCCTGTGCCGTCTCGAGCGACACCTCGTACTGCTCGACGGTGGCGCCCGCGATCAGCTTCTGCTCCTGGAGCAGCCGCTGGCGCGCGAGCTGGCGCTTGGCGTCGTTCGCGGTGACCTGCGACTTCTTGAGGTTCGCGACCGCGAGGTCGTACGCGGCCTGCGCCTGATCGATCTGCGCCTTGAGCACCGACTCGTCGAGCTTCGCGATGATCTGGCCCTTCTTGACCTTGTCGTTGAAGTCAGCGTCGATCTCGAGCACGCGGCCGGAGACCTGCGCGCCGACCTGCACGGTGCCGACCGCGGAGAGCGTGCCATTCGCGGTGACCTGCGCCGCGATCGTGCCCTTGCCGACGTTGACCGTGCTGAACGACACCGGCGGCTCGCCGGCCGACCACGGCTTCTTGATGATGAGGAATGCCGCACCACCCGCGATGATCGCGAGCACGATGATGCGGGGGAGCCACTTCTTGGACATCACGGCGTTCCTTGTGGAGGGATCTGCAGGCGCGCGGTGGTGCCGCGCCCCGGAGCTGAATCGAGCAGGACGTCGCCGCCGTGGGCGCGGGCGATGCGGCGGGCGAGCGCGAGGCCGAGACCGACCCCACCGGTGCGGCGAGCGCGGCTGCCGTCCGCGCGCCAGAACGGGGTGCCCGCGTGGGCGAGCTCGTCGGCCGTCATGCCGATGCCGTGGTCGAGGATCTCGAATGCGATCACCGCGTCGTCCGGGTGGACGTCGAGCTTCACGGGCGCATTCACGTCCGAGTACTTCGCGGCGTTGTCGAGCAGGTTGTCGAGCGCGCGTCGCAGCAGCACCGGATCGCACTCGATCGCGCGCTCCCCGTCGTCGATCGTCTTCTCGAGCGCACGGCCGGGATGACGCGCCGAGAACCGCGCGGCCGCACGATCGGCGAGCTCGCCCACGCTGATCGGCTCGCGCTTGATCACGGCATCGGCGTCGAGGCGCGCGGTCGTCAGGATGTCGGCGATCAGCGTGTCGATCTCGTCGAGATCGACACCGACGTCGGCGAGCACGTCCCTCGCGGCGACCGGATCCTCGGCCGCGAGCTCGAGCGCGACGCGGATGCGCGCGAGCGGGGTGCGGAGCTCGTGCGAGACCTCGGCCATGAGCTGGCGCTGTGACGAGATCAGCGCCGACGTTCGCGATGCCATG
>DAIRFU010000316.1:0-8187 GCA_036794935.1 Kofleriaceae bacterium
CCGTCTCGGCGTCCACCGTGCCGCCGTGCGCCTCGACGAGGTACCGCACGATCGCGAGGCCGAGCCCGAGCCCGCCGTGGCGGCGCGTGGTCGAGCTGTCGACCTGACGGAAGCGCTCGAAGATCTGGCCCAGGTGCTCGGGGGCGATACCGGCGCCGTGATCGCGTACGAAGATCCGGACGACCTCGCCGCGGCGCTCGGCGCCGACTTCGATCTCGCCCTCACGCGCACTGAACTTCACTGCATTGGACAGCAGGTTCCAGACGACCTGCTGGAGCCGCTCGAAGTCGCCGGCGAACGGCCCGATCTCTTCTGGCAGGTGCTCGACGATGCGGAGCTGCTTCGCGACCGCGGCCGGGCGGATCGCATCGATGGCGGCGCGGATCGCCGCCACGAGATCGACGTCTCCGATCGAGAGCCGGAGCTTGCCGCTCGTGATCCGGGCGACATCGAGGATGTCCTCGACAAGCCGGACCTGTGCGGCGGCGTTGCGGACGATCGCCGCGAGCGCCTTCGCCGGGTCGGGCGCGATGCCGCGCTCGAGCATCGACGCGTAGCCGACGATCGCCTGCAGTGGCGTGCGCAGCTCGTGACTCATCGTCGCGAGGAACTCGTCCTTCATCCGGTTCGCGTGCTCGGCTTCTTCGGCGAGCCGGCGCCGCTCGATGATCAGCGCGGCGCGGCTGGCGAGATCCTCGGCGAGCTCGAGGTCGCGCTCGGTGTAGCGGCGGCGCGAGCCGGCGAGCACGAACGAGATCGCGCCGAACACGCTGGTCTTGCCCTTGAGCGGCACGACGAGTGCCGAGCGCAGGTCGAGCTCGCGGATGATCTGGAGGTGCTCGGGGTCGCGGGCGCTCGCCTCGAGCAGCTCGCGCGGGATCTCGGCGAAGAGCTCGGACCGGCCGGTGCGCAGCACGTTCGGCACGCCGCTGGCGGCGTCGGGATCCGGTGGGTAGCGATGGGCGAGGTCGCGCGCGAGCTCGATCTTCGCGGGGTCGACGTGCGTGACCGCGAGCCGCTGCGTGCGCGTGCTACCCGGCTCGACGACATCGACGGCGGCCCAGTCGGCCAGCCGGGGCACCGCGAGCTGGGCGACGCGCACGAGCGCATCGCGATAGTCCTCGGCGTCCGTCAGCTGCTCGGTCGCCTGCGCGAGGTAGCTGCGCCGCATCACCTCGCGCTTCTCCTCGCTCGCGTCGCGGAACACGAGCACGACGCCCTCGATCGTGCCGTCCGGATCGCGGATCGGTGCCGCGCTGTCGTCGATCGGTACCTCGTCGCCGTCGCGCCGCCGCAGCACGGTATGGTTCGCGAGCCCGACGATGACACCCTCGCGCAGCACCTTGTCGACGGGATTCTCGACGGGCCGGCCGGTCTCCTCGTTGTAGATCGGGAACACCTCGTGCAGCGTCTTGCCGCGTGCCTCGCCGGCGGTCCAGCCCGTCAGCTGCTCCGCGACCGGATTCATGAACTGCACGTTGCCGACGAGGTCCGTCGAGATCACGGCGTCGCCGATGCTGCGCAGCGTGGTGCGCCACATCTCGACCGCGCGCGCGGTCGCCAGCTCGGCGGCCTTGCGGTCCGAGATATCGAACGTGACGCCGAACCACTCGCGAACCTCGCCGCGGTTGTCGAGCAACGGGATCGCGCGCGCGGCCATCCACACGTACTCGCCGTCGTGGCGGCGCATCCGGAAGTCGGCTTCGAAGCGGCTGCGCTTCGCCTTCGCCTCCGGCCAGGTCACGCGCAGCACGCCGACGTCGTCCGGGTGCACCGGATCCCAGCCGTGCAGTCCGCGCCACTCGGCCTCGGTCTGGCCGGTGAAGGCGCGCCAGCTCGGCGAATCGACATTGGGGTGGCCGTTGGCGTCCGTGGTCCACACGATCGCGTTCGTCGCCTCGACGAACGTCCGGAATGCGCGGTCGGTGAGATCGCGCGTGACCTTCGCGAAACCGACGTGGGCACCGGTGGCATCGTAAAGCGCGGTGATCACCGCACTCGCCCAGAACTGCGAACCATCCTTGCGCACGCGCCAGCCGACGTCCTCGAAGTGACCGGCGCGCAGAG
The DNA here is from genome assembly GCA_036794935.1 of Kofleriaceae bacterium. GTDB lineage: Bacteria > Myxococcota_A > Polyangia > Haliangiales > Haliangiaceae > JABFXX01. The sequence goes on from DAIRFU010000316.1 coordinate 2,068, forward strand.
CTTCGGCGAGCAGGCGTGCCGGCTTGCCCGCGTCGCGGTCGGCCGCGGTGAAGAAGCGCGAGAAGCTCTGGCCGACGATCTCGTCCGGCGTGTAGCCCTTCAGGCGCTGCGCGCCCGCGTTCCACGACCGGATCGTCCCGTCGGGCGCGAGCAGATAGATCGCGTAGTCCTGGATCGACTCCACGAGGAGCCGAAAATGTTCGTGGGCGAGCTCCATCCCCCTGCTGATCACATGCACGCAGGCGGGAGTGGATTGCAAGTACCCCAGAGGCCTCGCCGCGCATTTCTGGCATCGAGCTCCAGCGCCATGAACTCGTCCGCCCGCTCAGAACCATTCGGAGGGATGAAGAGCACGCACGCGTAACCGCGCTGGACGAGCAGGGTGTTCACCTCCTGGCCGTCGACGGTGACGTACGCGAGCGAGCGGCCGAACTGGTCGGTGCACTGCTCGTCGTAGCTGAGCTGCACGGTCTTGTTCAGGACGAGGTCGGAGTTGAACGTCTTCGCGTTGTCCGCGTAGCAGTCGTCGCTCGTGACCTCCGGCGTGTCGACGAGCAGGTAGCGGATCTTGGCGCCGCTCTCGAGCTCGATCGTGTCACCGTCGATCACGCGCGTGACCTTGGCCTCGGTCTCGCCACACGGCGAGCCGCCGCAGCCCGCCGCGACGAGCGCGAGCAACCCCGCCAGCCTCACATGCACGCGTTGGCGGCCCTCGGCGTGCCCTTGTTCGTCATGTCGCCGTACGGCACGACGCCGGGACAGAAGCTCGCCGGCAGGTCGTTGTCGGTGGTCGTCAGCTTCGCGGGATCGAGCTGCGCCGACACGGCGTCCGTCGTCGACGTGTACGCGACGCTGTCGTAGACGGTCGTGCACGCAAACGGCGTGGTGATCGCGCAGCTTGCTGCATCGACCACCTGGACCTCGGCATTCGAGTTCGGCATCGCGAACCCGAACACCGCGTCGACATCCGTCAGTCCTCCGTTATTCGATGCCATCGACGAGCGTGCGAACAGCGCGTAGCCTCCCGGGGCCACCGACAGGCACGCCGCCGAGTTGATCGCATCCGGCGCGCGCGTATCGGTCGCGCGATCGGGCGCGAGGCCGTTGAGATCGAACGCCGCGGCGCCGACGTTCGTGACCTCGAACCACTCCTGGCCGGCCGTGCTCTCGACCGCCGGGTTCGGCATGATCTCGCTGATCACCAGGTCGCCCATCGTCGGCTTGACGATCGCGCGCAGCGTGCCGCCGTCGTCGCACATGCCGTCCGGCGGCATCAGCGCGCACTGCGTGTTCTCGGCGCCCGGCGTGCCGAGATCGCCCAGCCCGTACGGCGTGGTCGCGTCGCAGAAGTTCGTGCTGTTGTCGTTCGAGATCGCGTCCGTGAGGTCGGGATCGAGCTGGAGCGCCGCCCCGTTCGACGACGACGTCCACGAGATGGCATCGATGACGGTCGCACCGGCGAGGATCTGGAGGTCGCCGGGCGAGCTCGCCGAGCCGCCGACCATCGAGAAGCCGAACGCCGCCGCCGCGCCGGTGATCCCGCCATTCTCCGAATCGCTGAGCGACTTCGCGAACACGACGTACTGGCCGGCGTCGACGTGCAGGCACGTGGACGACTCGATCACGTCCGCGTCCGACGAGTCGCCCGCGCGGTCGAGGCCGAGACCGTTGAGATCGAACGATGCCAGCGCCTTCGCCTCGAACCACTCGCCGACGGTGTCGGACACCGCCGCCGGACTCGGCATCACCTCGGTGATCACGAGGTCTCCCGTGGCCGGCGACACGACCGCGCGCATCTCGCCACCATCGCTGCAGGCGCCGGCGACCACCGGTGCGCAGTCGTTGTCCTGGCCCGGCGTCCCGAAGTTGTTCGCCTCGAACTCCGTGTCGTTCGCCTGGCACCACGTCATCGGATCGTCGTTCGTCGTGTAGTCGGGCGGGCCGGCATTCGAGAGCTGGCGCGAGTGGCCGCTCTTGACCATCTCGTACGTCGCCGCGTCGATCTCCTGGTCGCCGCACGAGAGCGCGAGCTTGCCGCCATCGCTGTTGTACAGGCCGCCGAGGTCGGCCGAGTAGCCGTAGTCGACGTACGCCGGCACGAGGTCCGAGGTCGAGTTGCCGAGCGTGTAGTACTGGCCCGGCGCGATCGTGACGTCGCCCATCGTGTGAGCCGATGGCTTGGAGCCGTCGGGCCGGCTGTGCACGACCGTCAGCCCCTTCAGTGACAGGGGCCGGTCGGCGTTGTTGTAGATCTCGAACCACTCCTTGCCGTCGTCGGTTCCCGTGCCGCCGTCGGGCGCGGCGAAGTCGGCGAACACCTCGGTGATCACGAGGTCGCCGGCTACCAGGTCGTCCTTGCACGGACCGGCGGAGTCGTCGGGGCCGCACGCGGCGAGCAAGACGGCGAACCAGGCAAAGCGCATCTGCGTACGATACGTCATGGGCTGGGCGTGCTGGTGGGAATCTGGAGCCCGGGGACCGGGGATAGCCGGATCTGCGATGCGCGATCGATCACGATCTGGACCTGCTTTCGCTTGTTGTAGCGATTCTCGTAAACCGTCGGCACACCCGTGACCCACACGTACTCGCCCTTCCAGCTCGCGATCCCGCTCTGCACGAACACGTCCGGATCGAAGAAGATCAGCGGGAAGCTGGAGAACTGCTGGCGCGACAGCGAGACCCGCGTCGGGCCCTTCTCGCCGATCCGCACGTCGGCGACGAGGCCGAGCACGTTGACCTCCTTGCCGACCAGCTCCTCGAGTCGCTTCGTCGCGTCCCAGTGCGAGATGTCGATGAAGTTGGATGCGCCTTCGCCGGCCTTGCGGAACGCAGCGACGAACTCGCCGCGTGCGTTCCACCACGCGAGCCGCTCGTCGTAGTCGGGATACGACATCACGCCATCGGCCCAGATGCCGCGCTTGGCCTTGCGCGCCTCTTCCTGCGCGGCGACGAACTCCTTGTGGAAGCGGCGCGACTGGCCGTACTTCGGAAAGTACGGGGCCATGCCGGCGCGGACCGCCTCGACGTTGTAGTTGACCCACGTGCCGTTCTTGTTGACGAACACGTACGCGAGATAGCGGCGGTAGGCATCGCGGATCTCCGCGGGATGATCGCGCTCGATCCGGACCCGGCCGGCGTCGGCGAAGAACTTCTTGGCGTAGTCCCACGCCTCGAGGCCGAGCGGCGTGCCGAACTTCACGGGGCGGGGCCGGTCACCGCGCTTGTTCGCGATGTATTGCGGCCAGCCGGCCTCGAACATCCGGCGGTCGGCCTCGGAGTGGAAGATCTCCTCGCAGTCGATGCCGAGCAGGCGCAGCGAGCTGTCGAGGCCGTCGACGCGGATCGTGTCTCCGTCGGACACCTTCGTGACGCGGAACTCGCCGACGACGAGGCCCGGCGTCTCGAGCTTCTGCAGCGACTTCTGCGCCTGCTTGCGCGTGTACCGATCGGTGGTGGCCGAGTGACACGCGGCGGCCGCGACCAGGAACAAAACGGCGAGGCGCTTCATGGACATGGTGGGTTGGCCTCTTGCGGGGTGCCCTCCGGCGTCGGGTTCGTGCACCACGACGCGGGGACATCATTCTCGGTGTCGTCCGGAGGCACGCCGAGCGAGTACGTGCCGGTATCCGGCAGCACGTCGTAGACCGCGCGATCGATGCGCACGCCGCACGCCTCGACGTCCACCGCGGCGGCGGGCAAGAAGCCCTGGTGGAAGTCGCTCGCGAAGCCGTAGTCGATGTACGCGGGCCGGGTCGCGTCGTCGTTCACGAGGCCGAGCACCGCGTAGCCGCCGGCCTCGACGCTGACCGAGCGCCGCACGATCACCGGGACCTCGGAGCTGCCATCCTTCTTGCGGAACCGGATCTTCGTGCCCTCGAGATCGACGCTGCCGCCCGACGCGTTGTACAGCTCGATCCACACGCCGAGCGCATCGTCGGGTTTCTGCGGGCCCCGCAGCTCGGTGACGACGAGGTCGCCGACATCGATCGGCGGACACTCCGCGGGTGCCGGCTCGCGGGTGCAGCCCACGGCCAGCGCGACGAGGAGCCCGAGGAGTCGCACCCCGGTACTCTAACGCAGGTATGCTCGCAAATCATGACGGTAGGAGCGCCAGGTTGATTGCCGAGCAGCTCCGCACGCTCGAGGACCTGCTGCCGTGGTGCCACGCGCACGGGGCCGAGCTCGTCGAGATCGTCGTGCAGGACGAATTCACGCACGATGTCGTCGTGCGCGAGCGCGGGGGCGGTTACCTGTCGTTCGACACGACGTGACTCGGCGCGATCCGTGCGGTCTCCGTGTGGGATCACAGGCCGACCGCCGACGAGCTGCTCGAGGCACGGATCGCGCGGGGCTGGGTCGCGACCCCGACCGGTACCGTCGACGGACCGGTGGTGATGGGCCACGCCGCGTGCCGGTTCCCGAACCGGACCTAGCGCGTCGAGATGTACAGATCCTTGTTGCCGTCGGCGTCGCTCGCGAACGCGAACGTGCGCTGATCGGGCGAGATCCACGGATCTTCTTCGTCGTTACCCGGCGTGTTGAAGTCGGTCAGCAGGCTCGCGTTCGACCACGCCGCCGTCATCGTCACGCGCGTCGCCATGTAGATGTCGAACTGGCCGTTCGTGCGGTCGCTCTGGAAGTACACGCGCAGGCAGTCGCTGGACAAGAACGTGCCCTGCTCGTTCTCCGTCGAGTTGAGCTGGCCGACCGGAGTGTTCGCGCCGGTCGCGATGTCGCCCTCGAACAGATCCTGGCCGCGATCAGAGACCGAGCGGCTGACCAGCACGTAGCCACTCGGGCACACGACCGCCCACTTCTCGTACGCGCCCGTGTTGAGCGTGGTCACCGGGACGGCGGCGCCCCACGGCTGGCCCACGGCCGTACGCGTCGACTTGTACACGTCGCCGTCGCGGCCGAAGTACATCGTCAGATCGTCGGTCGTGAGCCGCGGCGACTCCTCGTCGACGTTGCTGTTCAGCACGGTCAGCGCGGCGGGCGCGCTCCACGGGCTGGTCAGCGTCGCGCGCGTCATCATGTAGAGGTTCGCGCTGTCCGCGTCGCTGCGCTTGAAGTAGAGCTCGAGGCGCGACGATGTGAGCGCGACATCGTCCTCGCCGGCGCCGCTGTCGCCGCCGGGAATCTTCTGAGGCGCGCCCCACGGGCCGAGCGGGACGTCGCCGTCGACGCCAGCGTCGGAGCCCTGCACCGGGTTACCGTCCACGGGCGGCGAGCCGCCGTCGGTCACGCCGTCTGCGATCTCGGCCTTGCAGGCGCCGAGCACCAGGACGCCGAGAGCCAGCCGGCAAATCATGCGTCCATGATAACCGACACCGTCGGGAATTCGCCGCGAAAGTGCGTGTGTGGGGCTCGCACACGTACCGGCGGGATTGAATGCGGCACGCCCTCCACGTGTCCTACGCCGGGCGCATCGACGTGTGGTGTGGCTTTCACAGCACCGTCACTTCACGTCCACGCGGACTCGGGCGTAACCTCTTGGCAATCTGCTTGGTCCCGCATTTGCTCTGCGTCGGCACACTGAGGAGGATCGAATATGTCAGTGAAGAACATGCTCGGTAGCGCGGCCCTGATCGGAGCGATGGGCCTCGGCAGCGGGTGCGTCGTGCGTGCCCATGGTCACGTGAGTGCACCGGTCGCGGTCGTCGAGGTCCAGGAGGAGCCGCCGCCGCCCCGCGTCGTCGTGGTGCCGGCCGCGCGGCCCGGCTTCGTCTGGATCGACGGCCGCTGGTCGTGGCGCAGTGGTCGCTGGCAGTGGCGCGATGGCTACTGGGAGCGCGATCGCGCCGGTTACACCTGGGAGCAGGGCCGCTGGGAGCGGCGCGGCCGCGGCCACGTCTGGGTCGAGGGTCGCTGGCGCTCGGGCGGCAACGGGCGCAGCAACAGTCCGGCGGTGCGCGACCACCGCCCGAGCCCGCGTCCCGCGGCGGCGGGCCCGCGCGTCCGCGATCATCGCCGGTAGAGGCGCCGGTAGAGGCGCCGGTAGAGGCGCCGGTAGAGGGGTGCGACCGGTCGGGTGATGGCATAGTCCGGGCGTGCGTTGTCTCGCAGTGCTCGGACGCGTGCTCCTGTTCGCGTGCAACAAGGGGTCGGCCAGCCCGCAGG
>DAIRFU010000020.1:0-10408 GCA_036794935.1 Kofleriaceae bacterium
CGCCGGGGTCATGCGCGAGGCCGCGGACACGTTCCTGGTCAAGCTCCGCTCGCGCTAGCGGGCGCTAGCGATCGATGTGGACGTACATGCGCAGCCCGAGCGGCAGCGGCTCGGTCGGCGCGCGGTCGAACGTCGCGATCACCTCGAGCACGCGGGTGTCGACGCGCGCGCGGGGGTCGTCGTCGCGCACGGTCTTGCGGCCGAGCTCGCGCGTCAGGCGCGTGATGTGGATCGGGAACCGGCGCTCGCCGTACGCATCCGCGGTCGCGTATGCGGGCTTGCCGGCCGCGATCGCCGCGACGTCGGCCTCGTCGAGCTCGGCGCGGATCTGGAGCTGCGAGACGTCGGCGACGCTCACGATCGGCACCAGCTCGAGGGTGGTGACCAGCGCGCCGACCTCGGCAAAGCGGCGCAGCACGATGCCGTCTGCCGGCGCGCGCAAGAGCGTCTGATCGAGCGCGATCTTCGCGGCATCGAGCTCGGCCTTCGCGGCGTCGAGGGCGGCGGCGGCACCCGCGATCTGCTCGGAGCGCGTTCCCTTGACGAGCGCCTGGTAGCGCGCGCGGGCGCCGGCAGCGTTCGCATCGGCGACGCGGGCGGCGGCGCTGTCGGCATCGACGGACGCGCTCGCGACCGCACCGACCGCGCCGAGCTTCTCGCTGCGTGCCTGCTCGGCGTCGCGGTGCTCGGCGGCGGCGCGGGCGGCCTCGAGCTCGGCCCTGGCCGCGGCGACATCCTCGCCACGCGGACCGCGGCGGGCGAGCAGGTAGCTCGCGTGCGCGCCGTCGACGGCGGCCTCGGCGGCAGCGACCCGCGCGCGGGCGAGCCGATCGTCCAGGCGCGCGAGCACCTGGCCGGCCTGGACCGTGTCGCCCTCGTCGACCTCGATCGCGGCGATCCGGCCGCCGGTCTCGAACGCGAGCGAGACCACATCGTGCACGGGCTCGACGCGGCCAGGTGCGACGATGACGGCGGGGCGGGTCAGCACCGGTTGCGCGGCCGACGCCGGTTGCGTCGACGGGCCGAACCATAAGAGCCCGGCGGCGGCGAGCGGGAGAGCGACGAGCAGGGACGTGCGCAGCTTGGTCATGGCGTTTCTCCTGAAGGTGCGGATGCGTGATCGATGCTGTGGATGCGGCCGTCCTCGACACGCACGACGCGATCGGCGAATCGCTCGAGGCGGGGATCGTGGGTGACGACGACGACCGCGCGGCCGTGCGTGCTGGCGAGCTCGCGCAAGAGCTCCATGACGGAGAGCGCGGTCCTGGTGTCGAGCGCGGCGGTCGGCTCGTCGCCGACGATGATCGGCGGGTTGCCGCCGAGCGCGCGCGCGATCGCGACGCGCTGTTTCTGGCCGCCCGACAGATCGCCGGGCAGGTGATGGGCGCGCGATGCGAGCCCGACCCGATCGAGCAGGCGGCGGGCCTCGTCGCGCGGCCGCTTCGCGCGCGGATCCTTCATCTGGATCGCGATCGCGACGTTCTCCAGCGCGGTCAGCGCCGGGAACAGGTTGAAGCCCTGGAACACGAACCCGAAGTTGCGCGCGCGCAGCGGCGGCAGGTCGCGCTCGGTGAGGCCGGCGACGTTGCGGCCCTCGATCCACACCTCGCCGCTGGTCGGCTTGAGGAGCAGGCCGAGGATCGAGATCAGCGTGGTCTTGCCCGAGCCCGACGGGCCCTCGATCAGCGTGACCTCGCCGGGCAGGATGTCGAGCGACGCGCCGGCGAGCGCGGCGACGGCGGTCTCGCCGGTGCCATAGATCTTGCCCGCGGCGACGAGGCGCGCGAGCGAGCGCATCGCGGGCATACCGGGCATCGTGTCGGACAGTGCGAGTGCAGCGGACATGGCGGTCTCCTCAGGCTTTGAACACGGAGGCGGGGTCGAGGCGCAGCACCTTGACGATCGAGAGCAGCGCGGCGAACGAGCACATGGCGATCGTGACGACGAACGTCGCGGCGTAGAGGCCCGGGAACAGCGCGACGCTGAGGTTGGCCTTCGCCATCGCGGCCTGCATGCCGACCGCGAGCACGCTGCCGACCACGAACCCGATCGCGGCGGAGATCATCGCCTGCGACAGGATCACGCGGACGACCATCGAGTTCCTCGCGCCCATCGCCTTGAGCGTCCCGTACTCGCGGATGTACTGGAGCGTGCCGCTGTAGAGGATCTGGCCGACGACGACGAAGCCGACGATCACGCCGAGCACGGCGGTGGTGAAGAACCCGGCGCCGACGCCGGTGCGGCTCGACCAGTACGCGCGCGTGCGCCTCGACATCTCGCTCGTGGTGTACGCCGCGAGGTGGGGGAGGGCGTCGATGCGCTGCTTGACCGCCGCGACCGACTCGCCGGGCGCGACCTTGACGAGCACGTACGTGACCGCCTCGTCACCGAGGCCGGGCATGAAGCTGCGCGCCGTGCGTATGTCGGTGAACACGATCGGCGAGGTCGTGAACGAGCGGATGCCTTCGGTCAGCGCGACGACCTCGGCGCGCACGCCGGTGATCTCGGTGGTGTGGCCGACGCGATCGATCTCGAGCTTCGGATACTCGCTTCGATCGACGACGATCGCGCCGGCCTCGTGCAGCCGCCGCGCATCGCCGGCGACCACGTGCCACGGCGCGAGCAGCGGGGCGTGGCCGGCCGTGGTCTCGATGCCGACGATCTGCACGCCGAGGTCCCCGCCGTCGGCGACCTTGAACTGCGCGAAGTTCATGAGCACGCGCTCGGCGCGCTCGACGCCCGCGACCGAGGCGACCTTGTAGTACGCGCGCTCGTCGAACGGCGACGCGAACTCGAATGACTCGTTGCCTTCCTTGCCGACCCACAGGTCCGCATGGCTCGCGTCGATGATCGACGACGCGGTGTTCATGAACCCGAAGTAGAGGCCGACCTGGACCAGCACCAGCATCACCGAGACCGACACACCCGCGATCGCGACCGCGAAGCGGAGCCGATCGTGGAGCAGGAGCTTGCGAGCGAGCGTCCACATGGTGGCGGACCAGAGCAGGCGACGTGCCTGCCCGTACCCATGTGATGCCGCGACGTTACGCCGGCTGCGCGGGTAACGAGTCGTTACCACGCCGACGGAGCGTTACCGCGTCAGGGCAGCAGCGCCCGGAGCGTCTCGATCACGCTCGCGATCGACACCGGCTTGACCAGGTGCGCGGCGAAGCCAGCGTCGCGGGCGCGCTCGCGATCGCTGGGCTGTCCGTACCCGGTCACCGCGACCAGGCGGGTCGCCGGTAGTCTCGTGCGCAGCGCACCGGCGAGCTCGTAGCCGTCCATGACCGGCAGCCCGATATCGAGCAACGCGATGTCGGGGGTGAAGCGCTCGAGTAGCGCGAGTGCCTCGGGGCTCGAGTACACGGCCTCGACGGCGTAGCCGAACGACAGCAGGGCGTCGCGCAGCAGCTCGGCTGCATCGCAGTTATCATCGACGATCAGCACGGACGCCGTGGCCGTGTCCACGGCTTGCTCGGCGGCCGGCGCTGGCGTGGCGGCAACCTCGGGCGTGGCCGTCGCGACCGGCAGCTCGACGACAAGGCGGCTGCCACGGCCGGGGCCCTCGCTGAACGCGCGCACGGTCCCGCCGTGCATCGCCACGAGGCTGCGCACGATCGCGAGCCCGAGCCCGAGCCCGCCTGCCGAGCGGTCGAGCCCTTGCGGGATCTGTACGAACTGCTCGAACACGCGGTCGAGGTACCCGGGCTCGATGCCGATGCCCTGATCCTCGACCGCGATCCGGACGTCCGCGCCGACCCGCTCGGCATGGATACGGATCGGTGACTGCGCGTCGGAGTACTTGGCCGCGTTCGTGATCAGGTTCGAGACCACCTGCGCGAGCCGCGCCGGATCGCCGTGAACCGCGAGCCCGCGCGAGGGGACCTCGATCACCAGCTGATTGCGCTTCTGCTCGAGCAGCGGAGTCGCGATCTCGACCGCGCGCGCGACGACGCTCGCGATCTCGACGTGCTCGCGGCGGAGCTCGATCTTGCCGCGCGTGATGCGCGATACGTCGAGCAGATCGTCGACGAGCCGGAGCAGATGGCCGAGCTGCCGCTCGAGGATGTCGTGGATGCGGGTCGGCTGGCCCTCGAGCCGCAGCATGTGGACGGCCGTGAGGATCGGCGCGAGCGGATTACGCAGCTCGTGGCCGAGCATCGCGAGGAATTCATCCTTGGCCCGCATCGCACGCACGGCCTCCTGGCGCGCACGCTCGAGCGCGTTCGCCAGCGTCGATGCGCGATCGGTGGCCTCGCGGGCGACGTCGAGCTCGCCGTGGGTGACGACGACCTGCTGCTCGGCGTCGAGCAGCGCCGCGAGTAGCGGAGCGAGCTTCGAGAGCGCATCGGCAAACGTGTGGTCGGGGCGGGCGTGCCCGACGGCGACGATCGTGATGCGCGGGTACGCGTACGCGATCGCGGGCGCATCGAGCTCGCCGCTCGGAAAGGCCACCTGGCCTGCATGCGTCCCGGACTCGCCACACCGGGCGAGCAGGTCGCGCCAGCCTCGCCCCGACGGCACGGTGCAGGCGCAGCCGGGCGCGGGGATGAGCCGACCCGGCACGTCGGGGTGCGGCACGAACACGAACAACGCCTCCGCGCCGAGCGGCACGGCGAGGTGCTCCAGCGTCGCCAGGCGCGTGGTGGCGCCGGCGAGTTGCGATAGCGCGCGGAGGAGGTGATCGGCGTCCACGGCTATTTCGGCAACGTGAAGACGACCGCCGTGCAGTTATGGAAGCCGCCAAACTGCCCCTCCGCGCGCGCGATCTGACCGTACGTGTTGCAGCCGACGAGATCGTGGTCGCCGAGTGCTTCCTGGACTGCGGCGAGCTCGAATCCGAACATGTCGCCGAGTCGCAACCGCGTCGCGACACAGTCGAAGAACAGCGCCGCCGCCGGCTCTCTGCCGTCGAGCTTGCCGACTGCGGTGCGCGTCGCCGCGGCAGCGGCTTCGCTCGCCGAGGACGCCGTCGCTTTCATGATGTGGACGCGGGCGCCGGCCGGAATCTCCGCCGCGCATACGATCGCGCCCCCGGACTCGATCGAGAGCGGGACGCGCAGCCGATGGCCGCTCGAGGAGTCGATGCCGAGGATGTTGTGGAGGAAGAACGGCAGCGGCGCGCCGCGGTCGAGCTTCTGCCGGGTGTGGCTGGCGTGTCGCTCGAACGCCTCGATCGCGGGGAAGCCGTCGAGGCTGATCAGACGCACGCCGTCGACCTCGGTGACCCGCAGGGGCTCGCTCGCGGGCACCCAGCCGTGCTCGACGCCGATGCCGAGCGGCTTCTGCGACAGCACCTCGAGCGCGACCACCGCATCGGACACCACGCGGGTGCCGTGGAACACCTGCGTGCGCGAGAACTTGCCATCATCTCCGGCGCCGCCGCCTGCGAGCTCGTAGCCGCCGCTGGTCGCGATCGTCAGCTGCTCGATCAGATCGTCGGCGTGACCGGCGAGCGCATCGGTCAGCACGAGCGCGGCGCGGTAGGGATAGTCGGTGGTGTGCAGGCCGGTGAACCCGCACGCGACCTGGCGCGCCGCGGTCACGCGATCGCGATGGACACCGAGGCCGAGCCCGGACGCGAACTTCATCTCGCTCGAGGTGACCGCGAGCGCGCACGCCGACCCCTCACCGCGCTGGTCACCGGTGAACTCGCCGGCCGACGACGCGCCGACCATCACGCCGGGCTGACACGTCTCCGCGAGCGCGCGCAGCAATGACTCGTGATCGAAGCGCGCCGACGCGAACACGATCACGGCATCGGGCCGCTCGGCGAGTGCGTTGCGGATCTGGCGCCCGAGGTCCTGTCCCGCGAGCACGCTGTCGTCGGTGTTCGTGAACGCTGCTGCCGTCTGCGTCATGCGCGGACAAATCTGCGCGCGCGCGTTCGTTCTGTACAGAGCCGTCGGCGCTCGGGAGCGTTGATTTTCGACGAGCGCGAGGCACTCGCGCTCACCGTGCGGGCTCGCCACAGGCTTTGCTACGCGGCGGGCAGCAGGATCGTGAATGTCGAGCCGTGGCCGACCGTGGAGCGCACGTGGATGTCACCGCCGTGTGCGCGCACGACCTTGTGGCAGATCGCGAGGCCGAGGCCGGTGCCATCCGCGCGCGTCGTGAAGAACGGCTCGAAGATGCGCGGCAGATCATCGGCCGCGATCCCGCGCCCTCGATCCTCGATCTCGATCGCGACGTGGGTGGCATCCGCCGGCTTCGCACGTACGGTCACGGCACTCCCCGGCGAGCTCGCGTCCGCCGCGTTGCCGACGAGGTTCACGAGCACCTGGCGGAGCCGGTGCGGATCGCCATGGACGGCGGGCAGCTCGGCGTCGGGCTGGCAGTGCAGCGCGACGCCCTTCTCGGACAGCACCGGCGAGAGCCCTCGCGTGGTCGCCTCGAGCAGCTCGCCGACATCGATCGGCTGCGGTGCGAGCCTGACCGGCTTCGCGAACTCGAGGATCTCGGCGACCGAGCTGTCGAGTCGAGCGAGCTCCTCGAGCGCGATGTCGAGGTGCTCGCGGTCGTCATCGGAGAGCTGGAGCTTGCGCCGCAGGATCTGGACGTTGAGCGAGATGCTGGTCAGCGGCGTGCGGATGTCGTGCGCGATGGCGGCCGCGAACTGGCCCAGCGCGGCGAGCCGGCGTGCGTCCTCGAGCTCGCTGACCGCCTGCTGGCGCTCGACGACGAGCGCGACGCGCGCGGCCAGATCGCGAGCGACGACGTACGTGTCCCGGTCGATCAGCCCGTGCTCGATCAGGAACGCACCGACGAGCGTGCGATCGGCGCCGAGCGCCGGCACGACGAAGCATGCGGGGAGCTCCGGCCGCTCGTCGTGCCGCTGCGGCTCGCCGCTGCGCAGCGCGCTCGCGAGGGCAGGGGGCAGCTCGGCCGCGGTCTGCCAGCGCACGGTCGCGCCGTCGCCGATCGAGGCGATGCGCCTGCATGCCTCCTCGATCGCGAGCGTCGGTGCGACCGGGATGGGCTCGCCCTGCACGCCGAGCCGGCGGGCGCGGCGCTCGTCGAGCCCGGCGAGCACGTTCGCCTCGAGCCGCGGGTACATCTCGTGGCCGAGCGCGGCGAGCGCGACCGGCACGAGGGACGCGCCGATCAAGAGCGCGGTCTGCAGCGCACCCGGCTCGGTCTCGTGCAGCACGGCGAGCACCGCGCCGCCGCCGCCGAGCACGACGGCGAGCGCCATCGTCGCGGCGAGCGTCGCCTCGGCCGCCGCCGAGCGCAGCGAGAACAGCTCGGACCGCAACACCGCGGTGCCGATCACGACGAAGCTGACGAGCGTCGCGAACGTGGTCTCCGCCCACACGGCTTCCTCGAAGATCCCGAGCAGCGGGCCGGCCAGGTACGCGGCCATGCCGAAGCCCCAGCGAAACCACAGCATCGCGATCACGGTGCGAGCGTCGCGGTCGTACGTGCGCCGCCACGCGACCGCGCCGAGCCCGAACACGACGAGCGTCGCCGGCAGGTAGAACGTCAGCTCGGCCATCTGGAACCCGGCGTACGGCTTGCCCTGATCGGCGAACCCGACGATCGCGGCACCTGCCACGCCCCACGCGATCAGCAGCAGCCGCCAGCGCCACGCCATCGCGGGCCGGCGCGGGAACGCGGTGAGGAAGTCCATCGTGATCAGCGCGAGCACGATCGTGCCGATCGCGCATGGGACCTGCACCGTCGTGCTGACGATCGACTCGCCCGACAGCACGTTGACACCGCGCCACAGGATCATGGCGGCGTCCGTCATCGCGAGGACGCCGAACATCACGTTGTCGCGGCGGGTCGGCGCGGCCCGGATCACGAGCCCACCGTAGGCGGCGCCGACGGCCGCGATCACGAGTGTGAGCAAGCCGCCGATCACGGCTCCTCTTTGCGCAGCCCGTACTCCTCGATCTTGCGATCGAGCGTCGGTCGCGAGATGTCGAGGATCGCGCACGCGCGGCGCTTGTTCCACTCGGCGTGCACGAGCACGCGCGCGATGTGCCGGCGCTCGATCTCGCGCAAGGTCGGCAGCGTGTCCTCGGGCCCGGTGTCGGCGACCGGCGCGGCCGTGCTGCCGAGCGGTAGCAGCGTCTCGTCGAGAACGTCGGACTTCGCGAGTACGACCGCGCGTGTCAGCGTGTTCTCGAGCTCGCGGACGTTGCCCGGCCAGCCATGGCGCCCCAGCTTCGCGAGTGCGGCCGGCGTGACGTAGCGGACCTCCTTCGCGAGGTCGCGCGTGATCTTCGCGAGCAGGCCTTCGACGAGCACCGGGATGTCGGTCGCGCGCTCGCGGAGCGGCGGCAGGTGGATCTCGACGACGCGCAGCCGGTAGTAGAGGTCCTCGCGAAACGTACCCTGCTTGACCATCTGGGCCAGATCGCGGTGGGTGGCCGCGATCACGCGGGCGTCGAGTGGCACCGGCCGCGCATCGCCGACGCGCTCGAACGTGCGCTCCTGGAGCACGCGCAGGAGCTTGGCCTGGAGCTCCATCGGGATCTCGGCGACCTCGTCGAGCAAGATCGTCCCGCGGCCGGCGAGCTCGAAGCGGCCAGGCCGGTCGGCGAGGGCGCCGGTGAATGCGCCCCTGACGTGACCGAACAGCTCGCTCTCGAGGACGCCCGGCGCGAGCGCGCTGCAGTTGACCGCGACGAACGGACGCTCGCGATCGACCGACGCGTTGTGGATCGCCTTCGCGACCAGCTCCTTGCCGGTTCCGGACTCGCCGCGGATCAGCACCGGTGCGCGCGTGGTCGACACGGCGCCGATCTGCTTCCACACGTCGCGGATCGCGGCGCTCTTGCCGAGGATGTCGCCGGCCTCGGGGCCGCGCCCGGCCAGCTCGACCAGCTCGCCGCGCACCTGCCGGCTCGCGAGCGCGCTCTTGACGACCGAGCCGAGCCGGTCGATGTCGACGGGCTTGACGAGGTACTCGTAGGCGCCGAGCTGGATCGCCTTGACGGTCGATTGCATGTCGTCGCGTGCGGTGACGACGACGACCGCCGGCGCGTCGTCGCGATCCGCGAGCGTGGTCATCACGTCGAAGCCGGAGCCGCCGGGCAGGCCGAGATCGAGCAGGATCAGATCGGCCGCCGCGAGTGCGGCGATCGCGGACGGCGCGTCGTGCGCGGTCGCGACGTCGTAGCCCTCGCTGCCGAGGAACTTCTCGAGCGTGCGGCGGATCGAGCGGTCGTCGTCGACGATCAGGATGCGGGCCACCGGGTCACCTCGGGCTGGGAATTCCACGGCCCGTGCCAGCGCAACTCACCGAGATCGCGAGGCCGGTCCATCCCCGAGAGTAACGAAACGTTGCCATCGACGGGGGCCACGATCGATCTTGACAGTGTCATATGACAGTGTCACATTCGAACCGTGAGTGAAACGTGGACCCTGCCCGAGCTCGTCGCGGAAGCCGAGACCCGCCTCGCCGCGCTGCCGCCGCCGAAGAACGGGCAGGTGAGGGCGGTCCCTGACGAGCGGACCATCCGCTACTACGCGACGATCGGCCTGCTCGATCGGCCCGCCGCGATGCGGGGCCGGACCGCGCTGTACGGGCGCCGTCACCTCGCCCAGGTCGTCGCGATCAAGCGGATGCAGAGCGCGGGGCACAGCCTCGCCGATATCCAGCACATGTGGTCGACGCTCGACGACGCCACGCTGACCAGGATGTCCGGCGTGCCGGTCGCGACCGGCAAGGCGAGGGCGACACGCAAGGAGTTCTGGAAGCGCGAGGCGCTCGCGGCCACCGGATCGGAACCGCCCGCGCTGCCGGCGCAGCCCGCACCGCAGCCGATCATCGCCTCGCCCGGCGCGCCGCTCGCGTTACCGGTGCCGACGTTCACGCCCTATCCGCCGGCTGCGCCGCCGGCGGCGGCGGTCACGATCGCGATCGACGGCCAGGTGTCGATCGTGATCGCGCTGCCCGAGGGCGACGCCATCTCGCTCTCCGCCGCCGATGTTCGCGCGCTGCGCGCGGCCGCGGCCCCACTCGTTGCCGAGCTCGCAAAGCGCGGGCTCACCGCCCCCGACAAGGACACACTGGAGGAACCATGACCGCGACGTCGATCGAGCTGATGACCGAGGAGGAGGTGGCCCGCTTTGGCCACGTGGAGGACGCCGGCTTCGGCGCGCTCAGGACCGAGCGCGGCCTCTTGCCGCTGACCGCGATGGACGTCGATGCCAGTGTCGCCGGCGTCGTCGCGTCGATCGAGCTCGCGCAGACGTTCGTCAACACGACGGGCATCGCGATCGAGGCGACGTACATCTTTCCGCTGCCCGATCGCGCGGCCGTGAGCCGGTTCCGCATGGAGGTAGGCGGCCGCGTCATCGACGGCGTCATCGACGAGAGGGGCGCCGCGCGCGAGCAGTACGAGCAGGCGATCGCCGAGGGCCACCGCGCCGCGATCACCGAGCAGGAGCGGCCCGG
>DAIRFU010000020.1:10418-23715 GCA_036794935.1 Kofleriaceae bacterium
GACCGTGCGGCTCTCGCTCGTCGGCCCGTTGCCCGTGGACGACGGCGAGGTCACGTTCCGGTTCCCGCTCGTCGTCGCACCGCGGTACATCCCGGGCGCGGGCCTGGAGGGTGACCAGGCCGGGCTCGGGGTCGAGAAGGACACGAACCTCGTGCCCGACGCGTCGCGGATCTCGCCGCCGGTCCTCCTCCCCGGCTGCAGAAACCCGGTGCGTCTGGGCATCCGCGTCGCGCTCTCCGATCCGGGCGTGCACGATGTGGCGGCGAGCTTGCACGCGGTCACCGAGGCGCGGCGCGACGCGCACGTCGTCGAGCTCTCGCCCGGCGAGCGCCTCGACCGCGACTTCATCCTGCGCTGGCGGATCGATACCGCAGAGCTGCGCAGCTCGCTCGTGTGTAGCGACGATGCCGACGGCAAGGCGGGCACGTTCGTGCTGACGCTCGTGCCGCCGAGCACGCTCGCGGTGTCGCAGAAGCCGCGCGATGTCGTGTTCGTGATCGATCGCTCCGGCAGCATGCAGGGCTGGAAGATGATCGCCGCGCGGCGCGCGACCGCGCGCATGATCGACACGCTGACGTCGCGAGACCGTTTCCAGGTGCTCACGTTCGACAACGCGGTCGACGTGCTGCCGGCGGTCGGACTGACCGCGGCGACCGATCGAATGCGCTACCGCGCGGTCGAGGAGCTCGCGAAGATCGAGGCACGCGGTGGCACCGAGCTGGCGCAGCCGCTCGCGCTCGCGGTCCGCGCGCTCGCCGGAGGCCAGGACGATCGCGAGCGCGTGATCGTGCTCGTCACCGACGGTCAGGTCGGCAACGAGGATCACATCCTGCGCGAGCTCGTGCCGAGTCTGCGCAACGTGCGCGTGTTCACGCTCGGCATCGATCAGGCGGTCAACGCCGGATTCTTGCGCCGGCTGGCCGGTGCCGGCGGCGGGCTGTGCGAGCTGGTCGAGAGCGAGGATCGGCTCGATGCGGTGATGGCCAAGGTCCACCGCCGCATCGGCACGCCGATCGCGACCGAGCTCCACCTCGAGCCGCAGCACCTCGACGTCGATCGGGCATCGATCGCGCCGGCGAAGCTGCCGGACGTCCACGCCGGAGCGCCCGTCGTCGTGTTCGGCCGCTACCGCGGGAGCGCGGGCGATGCCGCAGCGCTCGCGATCACCGGTACGACCTATGGCGATCCGCTGCACGTCACGGTCGCACGCGACGCGCACGCGCCCGCCGCTGCGTGGCTCGCACCGAGCTGGGCGAGGGCGCACATCCGCGAGCTCGAGGACCGCTACGCGCTCGGTGCGCGCGAGCTCGAGGCCGAGATCGTGCGCGTCTCGAAGCAGTTCTCGGTGCTGTCGCGGTTCACCGCGTTCCTCGCCGTGGATCGCAGCGAGGTCGTCAACCGCGGCGGCACGCTGGTGCAGGTCGTTCAGCCGGTCGAGACGCCGGCGGGCTGGGATACGCACACCAGGTCGCGGCTGCAGCACGCGAGCTTCGCGGCGCCGGGCGCGATCCGGCCGCCCCGGCCGACGGAGATGAGCCCGATGGCCGCGGCACCGATGATGCCGATGGGGCGCGCGAGCGTGAACGTGCAGCGCGCGGGAGCCGATGCGAGCCCGCCGCGGCGCAGCGAGATCGCTCTACCGTCTGCATCCGCCCGACGGATGGTGCCACCCGCGCCGCCCGTCGCGCGGCCGTCTCCGAGCCAGCCGGGCAGGCAGGAGGCGGTGGACGCGTCGGCGTACCTCGCGCAGCTCGCGCAGCTCGCGCGCGACCTCGAGGTACAGGCGCGTGCCGGCAACCTCGCCGCGCTACGGCTCTTGCGCCAGCGGCTGATCGAGTGGGTCGAGGATCTGCGCTCGGTCGGTGGTCACGATGTGCTCGCCGACGCGGTCGCCGCGCGGATCGTGCGGGTCGCGCTCGCACTCGCGCGCGGCGACGCCGCGCAGGTGGCTCTCGAGGTCGCGACCGAGCTCGCCGGGCTCGTCGACGACGAAGCACCGTCGCGCGGCAAGGGGCGGGTGGATTTCTGGCGCTAACGCTGCTACCAGACGTGGAGTGCACCGGATCGTCGTCGCGCTCGCGCTCGCGGCTTGCTCGCAGCCGGCGTCGCATCGCGACGATGTCCGCGCCCAGCCTCGCGCGGCCCCGACGAGCGGCGTGTCGGGCGACGCGCGCGCCGAGGTCAACAACCCGATCGCCGATGTGATCCGCGATGCGCCGGTCGCCGATACCCCGGTCGATGCGGTGCCGCTCGCGATCGTCGACGCGCCGATGACGTGGAGTGCGGAGCGCGAGCGCCTCACGCTCGCGTACCGGCGCACGCACACAGATCCGGCGGCGGCTGATCTCGCGATCGAGCCACGGGTGATCGTGCTGCACTACACCGGCGGGCATTCGGCGGCCGCGACGCGCGCGTACTTCGATCGGGTGACGATCGAGCCCGGTCGCAGGCAGCTCGCGCGCGGCGGCAAGGTCAACGTCTCGGCGCACTTCGTCATCGATCGCGACGGCACGATCTATCGCCTGCAGCCGGTGACGCGCTACGCGCGGCACTGTATCGGGCTCGATCACATCGCGATCGGGATCGAGAACGTCGGCGACGGCGAGCGCTACCCGCTCACCGCCGCGCAGGTCGCCGCGAATGCCGCGCTCGTGCGGCAGCTCGCCGGACAGTTCCGGATCACGCACCTGCTCGGGCACCACGAGGTGATGCAGTTTCGCGATCACCCGTACTTCGTCGAGCGGGTCGCCAGCTATCACAACGTGAAGGCCGATCCGGGGGCGGCGTTCATGGCGAGCGTCCGCGAGCGGGTCGCCGACCTCGGTCTTGCGGGACTCTAGCGGCCGCGGCCGCGCTTGAGCGTGACGTGCTGGGAGCTGTTGTTGCGCTTCGGCGTGATGCGCTGCGTGACGGTGGCGTAGCCCGGCTTGGTCAGCTTGATCGTCGAGGTGTCGTGCGCCGGCAACCGGATCGTCGTCGGGGTCACGCCCATCGAGCGGCGCCCCAGCTTGATCGTCGCGCCGGCCGGCGTCGAGGTCACCTTGACCGAGAACGTGTTCCTGCCGAGCCGCACGACGAGCTTGTTCGCCCGGTTGGCGATCGGCGTGAACGCGCGCACGGTGGTCGCGTACGCGCGCTTGCGCAAGGTCACCTTGGTCTTGGTCGCGCACGGCAGCTCGAAGGTCCCGGGCGCGGTGCCGAGCTTCTGCTTGCCGAGCAGCACGTCGGCGCCCGCCGGGATGCTCTTGATCTCGACCGGGCACGCGCCGCCCGCCGCCGGTGCTGGCTCCGCGACCTCCGGTTGGGCGCCATCGCCCTCCTCGTCACCGGCTGCATCCGTGGTGTCGTCCTCGGCTGACTCGTCGTCGCTGCCGGCGGGCTCGGTGGTCGCGCTGCCTGCGCTCTCGTCACTGCCCGCCGGTGCGGTGACGACGTGCGCGGATCCCGGGGCGGCCGCCGCATCGACCGCCGGCGTCGTCGCGAGCTGCGTGGTCGAGTCGCCGTCGGTCATCGTGTTCGCCGCCTGCTTGCGGCCACCGAGCGTGAGCACGAGGATCACGATCGCGCCGATCGCCACCGTGCCGGCGCCGACCGCGAGCGCGATCATCTTGTTGCGCTTGGTGATGGCCGAGGCGGGCGCCGCGCGATAGCTCACGGCCGGCATCTGGTAGGTGGGCGCGGTCGCGAGGTTGTAGGCCGACTGTGCCGGCGCGGGCGCCGCGAAGGCTGCCGGTCCAGGCGGGGTGGGAGGCAGCGGCGGCGCGGTCAGCGAGGCCGCCCGCGCGTGCGCCTCGGCGCCGGGAGGCGCGTCGTCGTCGCCCATCGGCATCGCCGCGAGCGGCTCCATCAATGTCGAGTCGACCTCGATCTTCGCCTCGCCGAGGCTCGTCGGCTTCTCGTCCCACTGCTGGACGTCGATCGGCCTCTCGCTCGCCACCGCGATGACCGGATTGCCGCTCGACGACGCGGACGGGCTGCTCGGCGGCACCGGCGGCGGGCTCTTCTCGAGCTTCGCCGGCTCGCTCCAGCCGGTGTCCGGATCGAGCGCGATCATCCAGTCGCCGGTCGGCGGCCCCTTCGGCGGCGGCGCCGGTGCCGGCGTCGGCTCGCTCGGAGGCGGTGCGGTGACCTTGGCTTCGGGTGGCAGCGCGCGCGGCACCGACTCGTCGGGCGACATCGTCCAGTCGCCGGCCGGAATGGCGGCGAGGATCTCCGAGGCGCGCATCCCGCCCGAGCGCTGCGCCGGCGCTGGCATCTCGGCCGCATCGGCGCCATCGCTCGCCGCCGGCTCGATCGGCGGGACGACAGCGGTCGGCAGCTCGCTGAGATCGGTGCGCTCCTCGTCGGCCGCGACCGGCGCGTGCTTCGCGGGCGAGCGCACGATCGGGACCGGCGCGACCGGCGTCGGATGCCGGGGCGTCAGCGGTGGCGTGGTCGGGGTCTTGCCGCGCGGTCCCTGTGGTGTCGAGCGCGTCGACTTCGGTAGCGTCGGTGGTGCCGGGTCGGCAGATCCGTCGAGGTTGCCGGGCGACGCGGGCGGCACGAGGCCGAGCGGCTGGGTCGCGAACGTGCTGCGGATGACCGGAAAGCCGATCGACGTCGCCTTGTGCTTCGACGAGTCGGTGCGCCGCGGGTTCGCGTCGGCCTGCACCGCGATCCGGCTCGGTGGCAGCTGGCCCGTCGCGGTCGCCTCGTCCTCGGTGATCGGCTGGAGCAGCGCCTTCTCGATCGGCTTCGCCTCGGCCGCCGGCGGGGCGCCCTGGCCGATCGTCGTCGTCTCGTCGTGGACGCTCACCCGCGCGCTGCCGGAGAAGCGCGGCGGCGTCTGATCGGCGCGCGCAGGCTTGTGGCCGTGCATCGTTTCCAGTGGCGCGCTCTGCGCCGGCACGTCGGGCGCCGTCGGATTCGGCGGCACGTCGATGCCGGCCTTGGTCGCGAGCGGCGGCCGTTCGCGCACCGGGCCCGAGCCGGCGGTCGGCGCGGGCGCCGCGACGACGGGACCCGAGCCGGGCGTCGGCGCGGGCGTCGCGATGACAGGACCCGGGCCGGGAGGCGCCGCGGGCGTCGCGACGACGGGACTCGAGCCGGGCGTCCGCGCGGGTGTCGCGATGACAGGACTCGAGCCGGGCGTCCGCGCGGGCGTCGCGACGACAGGACCCGAGCCGGGCTTCGCGACGACGGGACCCGAGCCGGGCATCGGCGCGGTGGCCGCAGCGACACGACCCGACCCCGGCGTTGCCGCCGGCGCGGTGACGCGGCCGGACTCCGTCCTGGCCGGCATCTTGTCGATCGCGGGAAATCCGATCGACGTCATGCGCGTCGAGATCGCCGGCTTCGGCAGCGGCGTCGCCGCCGGATCCGGAGGCGCCGTCGGGGTCTTCGGTCGCTCGCCGGCGGACGCTGGCTTCGCGGCAGGCTGCGTGATCGGGCTCGCCGCCTTCGGCCGCGGCGCACCAACCGCCGGGATCGCGGGCACGACGAACTTGCCGTCGCCGAATGCGCGCGGCGTGGTCGCGGTCTCTTTGAGCGTGGTCGGATCGCCGATCACGACGCACTCGGCGAGCGCGTTCGCGGCATCGATCCGGCCGCTCGCCGCCGGCACGACCGGCCGCGGCGTCGCCGGGATGTCAGCCGGCCGCGGCGGCACGCTCGGCGGTGCCGGCTTCATCGCGAGGCGCGCCTTCTCGAGCTCGCCGATGACGAGCCGGCTCGGCTCGTCGGGCTCCACGAACTTGACCGTCATGCCGGGCCGGCCGTGCAGCACGGTCGGCTTGACCGACGATTGCAGGATCTCGGCCTCGCCTTCGATCATCACGCCGCCGTCGCTCAGCGTGATCGCGAGCCGGCCGCGCCGGCCCGCGGGGAGCGGCGCAGCCGAAGGCACGAACAAGCCCGTTCGGTCGGCGTAGCGCCGAAACGCTGCGACGAACTCCTCGGCCGAACCACACGCCGAGACCAGGTAGAGGGGAGCCCCCGTCGTCACCTCCACCAAGTGTAGGCGAAAACGGCGCCCGCCGAAACGAACCACGGGCACCCCGAGGGATGCCCGTGTCCAAGATTTCCTGGGGTCCCAGGGACTAGATGTGGAAATCGTGCGCGCGAACGGTCTTGCGGCCGTTTTCGGAAGCGCGGCGCGCCGCCGTCTGAACGTACTGGTAGACGACGTTGTTGAGACCGTCGAGCGCGTCGCCCGCCGTGTTGCAACCCGCGTCCCGGAGCATCTGCTTCACCTTCGAAGCGACGAGCAGCATCTCCTTCGGACCGCCGCCCGACTTACCCTTCTTTGCTTTTGCCATTTCTTGCATCTCCTGCTTGGTTTGAGCCGAACCTCTTTTACACCGCTCCCTCGCCGAGAAAAGTCCCCGCTGGTCAAAAAGGCGCAGCTAGGGGTCGTTTCCTGCGGATCTACCGGGCCAGCTTGACGACGAACACATCCGGCTTGGGCGCCTTGGACAGGACCGGATCGTTCAGATCGATCGCCTGCTCGATCGGCGGATCGACCAGCGCGAGCTCGAACCGATAGAGGCCCGTCACGTACGCGTTGCCCTTGTCATCGACCGCGATCGCGCGGCCCTGGTCGTGGTCCTTGTCGCCGAACGTCGATGCCCACACCGTGTCGCCCTTCGCGTCGAGCTTGAGCACGAACACGTCCTTGTTGAGGTTCTTCGTCGAGACCGTGCCCTTGCCAAAATCGACCGTGCCCTCGAACCAGCCGGTGACGAGCGCGTTCCCGCTGCGGTCCACCGCCACGTCGTAGCCGACGTCGATCCGCTCGCCGCCGAACGTCTTTGCCCAGGCGAGCTTGCCGTCGTTCGAGAAGCGCGCGACGAACACGTCCGCCTCACCGAGCGACACGTGATCGTCCTTGTCGCCGAACGAGATGCTGCCCTTGTTCTCGAACGAGCCGGCCATCGTCACGTTGCCGGCAGGATCGACAGCGACGCCGCCGGCGACCTCGTTGAACGCGTTGCCGAAGCGCTGCGACCACACGTGATCGCCGTTGACGTCGTATTTCGCGAGCACGACGTCGTTGTCGGAGCCGCCGCCGGCCTTCAGCGGCTCGCCGCCCCAGTCGGCGATGTCCCTGAACACGCCCTGCACGAACACGTTGCTGTTCGCGTCCGACGCGACGTGCAGGATCGTGTCGTTATAGCAGCCTCCGAACTGCTTGACCCACTCGGTGTCGCCACCGGCGGCGAGCTTGATCAGGAGCGCGTCGGTCTGCCCCTTCGACTTGAGGCTCAGCGGGTGGGTGCCGGCCGTGATCTCGAGCGAGTCCGTGAACGAGCCGCCGATCACCCAGCCGCCGTCCGCCACCGCGGTGATCGCGTTGACGCCGTCGGAGTCGATGCCGCCCGCGGTCCACAGCCACTCCGCATTGCCGTCCTTGTCGAGCTCGGCGATGAACAGATCATCGGAGCCCGCCGACTTCTTCGTGAACGAGCCGACCGTGATCTGATCGAGGAACGAGCCGGCGACGACGACCTTGTCGCCCCGGACCGCGATCGCGTTCGCGACGTCCTCGCGCGCGGCGCCGAACGTCTGCGCCCAGACGAGCTTGCCCGTGGGGTCGAGCTTCGCGACGAACGCGTCGGACTTGCCGGCCGACTTCTTCTTGCCAACGCTGCCACCGAAATCGGCCTCGCCTTCGATGTAGCCGCAGATGTAGACCTCGCCGGCGGGACCGACCGCGATCGCCTTCGCGGAGTCGATCGCCGGTCCGCCGAAGCCGAACTGCCAGATCGGCGTGCCGGTCGCGCCGCCCGGATCGGCGGCGAGCGGTGGCAACGGCTTGGTCGACACATCCTTCTTCGGCGCAACTTGTACCTCGCTCACGGTCTTCGTCTCGGCCGGCTTGGCCTGCTCCTTCTTGTTGCAGGCAGCGGGCAACACGACACACGCGGCGATCACGGCGAACGAGGACGGGCGCATGCGCAGACGATGTCACGCGTGCTGCGCGCCATCAATGTAGGATGCGCGCGTGCTGCGCTTCGCGATCTTCGTTGCAACCGGTTTGCTCGTCGGTTGTCCAAGCCGTCGGCCCCAGGCTCCGCGCGCCGGCGATGACACGGCCCTGCGCGTGCGTGTCGCCGAGGCCGAGGCACGCCGTGGTGGCGGCATCGCCGAGCTCGAGCTGCTCGTGGCGAGCGGCGACACGCACGCGCGCGAGCTCGCGTTGCGCGGCCTCGGCCGGATCGGTGGCGACCGCGCGCTGGCGCTCGTCGAGCGCGCGCTCGGCGACGGCGAGGCGGGGGTCGTATCCGCGGCGCTCTTCGCGATCGGCATCGCCTCGTCGCTCGACGAGCCCACACCCGAGCAGACGAGCCATGCCGATGCGATCATCGCGGCGGTGATCGATACGCCGGCAGCGCGCGGGCGCAGCGCGGCCGACCAGCATGCGATCGAGCTCGCCGGGATCGAGGCGCTCGGGCGCGCCGGATCGGCGAGCGCGCAGCAACGGCTCGCACGCGCCGTGGCATCGCCCGATGCCCCGCTCGCCGCCGCTGCCGCGATCGCGCTCGGCCGCCACGGCCGCCGCAAGCTCGCGCTCGATCCCGGCGCACGTGCGGCACTCGTCGCGGCGACTGCGCGCGGCGATGCGGCCGTGCGCTTTGCGGCGACGTACGCGCTGTCGCGCGAGCACGAGCCGCCGGCCGACGAGACCGCGAACGCGGCGCTCGCCGCGCGGATCGCCGATGACTCGCCCGAGACGCGCGCTGCCGCGATCGCGGCGCTCGCCCGGCGCAAGGCGATCGGTAGCGCGCACGCGGCGATCGAAGGCGCGCTCGGCGATCGCGACTGGCGCGTGGCCACCGAGGCAGTGCGCGCGCTCGTCGGACCCGATGGTGACGATGCCGGCAGGGTCGCCGTCGCGCAGGCGCTGCCCGGCCGGTTTGCCGAGCTCGCCCGAGGTGATGCCCAGGCGGCGCATCTCCTGATCGAGGCCTTGCGCGGGCTCGCGGCCCACCCCGTCGCGGATGGCCGTGCGATCACCGCGGTCGAGCAGGTCACGCAGGCCGCGAAGGCGGACGCGACCATCGCGCCGCTCGCGCGCGGCTGGATCCACTGCCTGGGCCTCGTCGCGATCGTCAAGCTCGGCTTCACCGATCCACGGCTGCCGGCTGTCGCGCCGGCCGCGATCGATCGGCTGGCCGTCTGCAACGACGCGCTCCCCGATCACCTGCGCCTCCCGCTGCTCGCCGAGTACCTGGACGCGCCCGTGGGCGACGCGAGCACGCGCCGCGCGGTGCTCCGCATCTTGCTCGGTCATCGTGATCCGCGTGTACGCGCCGCTGGCCTCACCGCACTTCCGAAGCGCTGGACCGATGGCGACGCGGCGGCGCAGGCGACGATCGTCGGCACCGTGACCTCGGCCATGGCGGTCAAGGATCCGATCGTCGCCGGCACCGCGGTCGATGTCGCCGACACGCTCTACGACACGATGGGCCCCGGCCACCCGGCGCGCGCGACGCTCGATGCCGCGGTGCTCGCCCGCGCGAAGGCCGAGACGGACATCGAGCTCGCGAGCGCGCTCTACGCGCTGGTCGGCAAGCGCACGATCGCCGGCGGGGCGGATGTCTGCCGCGCGGGCCTCGCCGGCGCGTCCGCGCGCGCGAAGGCGGCGGCCGACTGCCTGCGCGCGCTCGGCGAGGCCGCGCAGCCCTCGCCACCGGGTGCCGCGGAGCCGCCACCGGTTGACGTCGCGGCCGTGATCGGCCGACGGCTGTACTGGCACCTGGCGACGAGCCACGGCGAGATCGTGATCGAGCTGCGCCCCGACGTCGCGCCGTGGGCCGTCGCGTCGATCGTCGCGCTGACCCGGCGCGGCTTCTACGACGGCCTCGAGGTCCACCGCGTGGTACCCGACTTCGTCGTCCAGGGGGGCGATCCGACCGGGTCCGGGTGGGGGGGCCCGGGCTACACGCTCCCGGCCGAGCCGGCCAGCAGCCGCGACGGCGCGGGCTTCATCGCCGGTGGCGTCGGGCTCGCGGATGCCGGCCGGGACAGCGGTGGGTCCCAGTGGTTCATCATGCACGCACGCGCACCTCACCTCGACGGTCGCTACACCTGGATCGGGAGCGTGGTCTCCGGCGGCAAGTCCGCGGACGCGCTGCTGATCGGCGATCGGGTCGAGCGGGCGACGATCGTGAGCCGATAGTTTCGCGAAACCGCTCGGGTTCGGCGGTGTCGCGAAGACATGCAAAATAGATCGGGCACGTGTGTCGTTCGTTCGAGCAACCACATGCGCATGCGATCACTTGCTGCCGCCGTCGTGCCCCTGGGGATCGCCACCACCCTCGCGCTCGCCGGACCGGCGCTCGCCAAGCGCATGCCCGTCGGGTTCAGTGCACCGACGTTCCAGCTGCTCGGCCGCCCACTCGGCGGCGCGACGCCCGCGCGCGACACGCCGGCGTACCTTGCCGGTCAGCGCATCGCCGCGGTCGGTGCCGGCGCGCTCGCGATCGATGCCGACAGCGGCCACTTGATCCAGACCGACAAGGCAGGCAAGCGCGTCGCCTCGATCGCGATCGGCAAGCACGCGGGCCTCCTGACCTACGATCCCGCCGGCAAGCGGGCGTACGTCGTCGATCGGACCGCGAACAAGGTCAAGGTGGTGAAGGTCGGTGACACGCTCGAGGTCGCCGCGTCGTACTCGACGCCGGCCGAGCCGTACGGCATCGCGCTTTCGCCCGACCGCAAGACCGTGCTGGTGACCACCATCGCCGATCGCACCCTCGTCGCACTCGACGCGGCGACCGGCAAGGAGCGCTGGCGCACCGGCCTCGGCCGCGAGCCGCGCGGCATCGCGGTCTCGCCCGACGGCACGCGCGCGATCGTCGCGTACCTGACGACCGGCACCATCGATCAGATCGACTTGCTCGAGAGTCACCAGGCCGAGCATGTCGCGCTGTCCACCCAGAACGGGCGGCGTGGCAGGTTCAGCGGCAGCGACGGCGACGCGTTCGCGCGCGGCGCATTCACCGCGCAGTTCCTCGGCAATGCGCAGGCGGTGGTCCCATTCCAGCGCGAGACGCCGGTCCAGGCGGTCGGCGGCGGCGAGCGCACCGGCAGCTACGGCGGCGGCTTCGAGCCACCGATCTCGCACCAGCTCGCGTTCTTCGGGACCAGCCGCGCGCGGCCGAGCCAGATCACCGCGACGATCTCGCTGCACCAGCCGCGCGCGCTCGCGTGGGACTCCGCGCATGACGCGCTCTACGTCGCAGGTCTCGGCAGTGACTCGGTCCTCCAGCTCCAGCACGCGTCGCAGGTCGGCATCGCCGCCGGCGTCGCCGCGAACCTGACCACCGGCAAGGATCGGTGCGGCCCCGATGGCATCGCCGTCGCCGCCGACGGCAACTTGTTCGTGTGGTGCTCGTTCACGCGCAGCGTGGCGCGCGTCGAGGTCATCGACGCCAAGGGCAAGCTCGCGTCCGCCGCGAAGGTCGACGCCGGACCGTCGCTCGTCGCGTCCGCGCTCTCCGCCGAGCAGCACGAGGGGCTCGTCCTGTTTCACACCGCGGCGCCGCAGATCAGCACGCGCGGCGCCCTCGCGTGCGCGAGCTGTCACCCCGACGGCCGCACCGACGGTCTGTCGTGGCGCATCGAGAAGCACGAGCTGCAGACCCCGCTGCTCGCCGGCCGCATCGTCGGCACCCACCCGTACAAGTGGGACGGTGGTGACGCCGATCTCCCCGCCAGCCTCACCGGCACGATGAAGCGCCTCGGTGGCGTTGGCATCACGAAGGACCAGACCGCCGCGCTCGCCGCTTACCTCGAGACGCTGCCGAAGCCGGCGACGCCGACTCGCGATGCCCGGCAGGTCGCGCGCGGCGAGCAGCTGTTCGACTCCGCCGAGGTCGGCTGCCGCTCGTGTCACGACGGCAAGCAGCTCACCGATCAGGATACGCACGAGCTCCAGGCACCGACCTTGCCCGAGGCCGACACGCCGAGCCTGATCGGTCTTGCCGCGAGTGCGCCGTACTATCACGACGGCAGCGCGGCGACCCTCGAGGCGCTGCTGCGCGACCGCGGCAACGTCCACGGCATGACCGAGACCGCGAAGCTCTCCGACGCGCAGATCGCGGACCTGATCGCGTTCCTCGAGACCCGCTAGCGAGCTTCGCGTCGTGGTCCGTTGCGGGAGTGTCCTGTGGAGTGGACGCCGCATGTACCGCTCTGTCTTGTGGAGCGGACTCAGTGTCGTGTCGGTGTCCGATATTCGGACAGTCGGCTTATCGCGTCTCGGTTCGGTGCATTCGTCCGCCGATCTGTCTCGTCATTGTTGGCGGCGCAGATATATTGCGCGGCCTCATGAAGACAAACGTCGCGGTATTTGTAGCGGCCTCGATTTCAGTGGTGGGCGGCTGCGGTCTCATCAAGGTCAACGGCAAGCCGGTTGGCGGCGGCTCGAGCTCTAGCTCTAGCTCGAGCTCGAGCACGAGCTCGGAGTCGAGCTCTAGCTCGGACTCGAGCGTCGCGTCGTCGGTCGACGAAACGCCAGCGGCTGCCACGCCGCAGTCTCGCGAGGCGGAGCGCGAAGCGAAGCTGAACAAGAAGTATGGCGCCTGGAAGACCCCCGCTTGGTGCAAGAACGCCGACTCACTGATGGACAAGTGGGAGCGGCCCTCTAGCAGCAACGGTAGTTGGACCGAGCTCGACGACGATACACATCCCGAATCCGCAGTCAGGGTGCTGGTGGGTGCCTACTGCTTTCCGGATTCCTGGACGCGACGAGACGTCAAGATCGTCGACGCGGGTTACAAGAAGTGGACTGCCAGGCTCGGCATGACCGAAGCGGATTGGGCCGATGCGGTCGAGTGGACGTCGGTCAAATATGGCGGCGATCCGAAGCGGCCGGACGACAAGACGAGCTGGCGCAAGTTGTCGCCCATCGATCAGTTCATCAGGCTGCAGGACACCGGTGCAATCGACGAGACCTATGTCGCTGATGCGCTCGACAAGCAGCTCACGGCACTCGGGCGGCTCGGTTACGTCCGCACGTGCATTCGCTCCGACCAACAGGCTTTCTGGGCGATGTGCCAGGCCGACTTCGATGCAATCGATCCCAAGGCGATCCGGGCGGAGTTGCGGGCCGACAAGACGCACAGCGCCTACGAGAGGACGCTGATCAGATTTCAGCTCCCCGACCTATTCGCGAAGCTCGAAGAGCACGCGAAGCGGGTCAAGGCGCTGAAGGCCAAGGATCCGGGTTGGGCGAAGATGTTCGCGGTCGCGGCTGCGGCGCGCAAGGACTGGGCCGCGAAGGCGGACCCGAACCTGGTAGATCTGGTCTTCG